>CAUZBA010000532.1:0-2524 GCA_963577635.1 Phycisphaerae bacterium | reverse complement strand
GTCGATAACTGAGATTGGAATAGATGCAGGTCCGTCGATGGGGGGGGAGGATTTGGGTTGCATAGCATCCGTGCCTTCATGGAACCGATTTTGCAAGCTTTGAAAACGACTAGCATTGATTCCTTGTGATTTATACTCGATCTCAATCGCCCAAGCTCTTGGACAACAAGAAGTTTATGCGTTTTTCAGGGACGACTATGTAGCGTTTTGAGTGTCGGCGAAGTCCGCCAGTACTGGCGGAACAAAACCAGGTGCAACTGCAGGCAGTTCAGAACGCTACATATAAACTTAATCTTCTCTAGGCGGGCGCGACTTGCAGCGGCGGCGCTAACGGGTCGTAGCAAGGTGTGACTCTCCCGATCCATACATTCCGCACTAACGGACACTGCTAAAGGCGCGGGCCGCAACGACCGATATTCGCGCTGACGGCGTCGTGCGTGGTGCTCACAACGGTGGCCCATGGGTTCAGACATTCAATCCGGACTCGCCTCAGGCGGTTGTTGGAAATACGGCGTCGGCTGTGCTGGAGTGTGATGGATTCCGTCGCTCGTTGATCACTGAGGCGCCGAATTCGGACTTGTCTCAGTCGGTTGTTGGTAATACGGCGTGGGCAGTGCTGGAGAGTGAGGGGTTCCGTCGCTCGCTCTTCGCTCGCGACGGCGCTCGCCGTCCCGGCTCACGGGAGTACACGAGGTGCGGAGAATTCTCTATTCGTCGATTCCGGTAGGCGTGCCCGTGCCGGCGAACCTCTACACCGGCGACGGACGGATCTTTCTGCGCGCCGGCCGCACGGTGCTGGAGCGACACCTGTCGGTGGGAAGGGTCCTGTTCAAGGCAGGCCTGTTCGTCGACGATCAGTGGCCGCTTGAGCCGTATGCGGTTGAACCATCGTCAAAACAAGATGGAGCGTCCGCGCCGATCTTTCACGATCGATGGGTGTTGCGCGGCCGAGGCGAGATCACGGTGGAATCGCCGACGACGACCCGCCTGGATGAGGCGATCTGTCATGGCGATTTTGCGGCCGAGATGCCCACGGCGGCGGCCCGGTCGATCGTCGATCCGCCGTTCTGCCTGGCCGAGTTGCGAGAACAACTGGTGGTCGGTCGCCAGCGATTGCAGACATCGGTGGATCAATACGCCGAAGTCGCCGGCGATATCGTGGAACAGAGAATCACCGACCTGGGACCGGGCCGCGACAACCTCGATCAGACCATGGACCTGATCGGCACCGATCGAAGCCTGGGCCTGCTGGCCATGGAACTGAAACAGACTCCCGAAGAATATCTCTACCACCACGGGGTCAACGTCGCGACGCTGACCATGACGATGGCCCGTCATCTCGGCTTTAGACCGGCCCAAGCGATGGAAGCCGGCATCGGAGCCATGTTTCACGACGCGGGCATGTTGAAGGTGCCGGTATCCGTCCGCCTCGCCGATCGACCGCTGACCACCGACGAATGGCTGGAAGTCAAGCAACACCCGATTCACACGGTGAACGCGCTGGAATCGATCAGGTCGGTCAGCCTGACCACGCTGATGGTCGCCTACCAGATACACGAACGGTGTGACGGATCGGGCTATCCGAGGGGCCGGACGCGACCGGCCATCCACCCGCTGGCCAGGGTCGCCGCCGTGGCCGACACCTACGTGGCCTGGTGCAGTTGGCGCCCGCATCGCGCCGCCCTGACGCCCTACCGCAGCATCGTGAAGCTCCTGGCCGAAATTCGCGAACAGAGATTCGACCCTGACATCGTCCGCGCCCTGCTCGACTGCGTGGCCCTCTGCCCCGTCGGCAGCTATGTGAAGCTCTCCAACGGCCAGACCGCCCGGGTGATGCGCAGCAACGGAACACAACACACGCGGCCGATCGTCGTCCCACTGCGCGAGGACGGCGCCGAATCAGACCAGGTGTTCGATCTGGCCCGCGACGAATGGATCCGCATCGTGGCCGCGGTTGAAGGACCGCCGAACGCGAAGGCGGCTTAGAGCGCTTTACTCGATTGGGAAACCGGCCTCCCGCCACGCCCGGAAGCCCCCGTCCAATGAGGCGACGTCGCCGTATCCCATTTTCTGGAGGTTGTCCGCGGCCAGGGCCGACCGGAAGCCGCCGCCGCAATACAGAACGATCGGCGTCTGGGGATCCACAATCGTCTTTTCGATGTCGCGTTCGATGACCCCCTTGCCCAGATGGATGGCGCCGGGAAGGTGGCCACCGGCCCACTCGCTCTGCTCGCGGACATCGACCAGAACGAACGACTCGCCACCGTCGATTCGAGGCTTGACGTCGTGAATCGTCACTTCGCGAACGCGGCGTCTCGCATCGTCAACGATCTTCAAGAATCGTGGTGCGTGCTTGGCCATAACGGACACCCTCGGTGACGCCTGCAACCGCACGCCGCGGCTGCGGAATTCCATGATATCACGCGTGCCGGGCCCACGAGGATACGCGACGTGACGCACCGATAATTCTATTGACAACACGGTACCGGCCGTTTAATATTTTTCGGGGTCATGTCGGATCGCA
>CAUZBA010000531.1:0-2529 GCA_963577635.1 Phycisphaerae bacterium | reverse complement strand
CGCCCTTGTGAAAGTAGTAGTCCGGCGGGCCCATGTCCATGATGCCCTCGTAGAGCCAGGAGTCCGGCCCGACGACGCCGTAGATCGATCCCACGTTGATGATGCTTCCCCGGCCTCGCTCCGCCATGTGATTGCCGAATTCCCGCGTCATCATGAAAACACCCGTCGCATTGACCTCCATGCTCCGGGCGAAATCCGCGGCGGGAGATGCCCAGCTCGCCATGGAACGCAGGACTGCGTTGTTGACCAGGATGTCGACTGCCTCAGCCTGGTCGAGGACTTGCACGAGCAATCTCTTGACCGATTCCTCATCACCCTGGTCCAGCGGCAGGGCGGTGACATCCAGGTTGGCTTGACGAAACCCCTGGGCCTGCCGCTCGAGCGCCTCTAGATTTCGACTCGTCATGAATGTCCTGGCCCCCGCCTCGGCCATGGCTTGCACGATCTGGCGACCGTAGAGACCGGCGCCGCCCGTGACCACCGCCACCTGGTTATCGAGACGAAAGCTGTCAAGGACGTTCATGGTGCAGCCCTCCAAAATTGGCGCCGGGAGGCACAGTATACTGCCACACGTGGATCGGGCAGGTCTTCACATGCCCACAGCAGATCGCGCTCTACGACCATCACGGGCGACATGACTGGTATCTGGCCGTGAATCCCGCGCAGGACGCAAGTGTCCTGGACGAGGGGTTTCCCATCCTGGCCGCCGCAGCCGTCAAAAACGATGCCGCACTGCGTTCAGGGCTAAGAGCCAGAGCGATGTTCATGATTTTTTCTCTGTTTCAGTTCGCTTCGGCGATTACGGCAACCATGTCACCCTGTAACACGCGTGGGTAAGTCCGCACAGTCAGCACGTACCCTGTACGCTCCGAACGGATGAGATGTTTCTCTGAGCCGACGGGATCGAATACCGTGCCTAACAGGTCTCCTTCGCGCACCCGATCTCCGAGCTGCACCGCGATTTCAAAGTAGCCATCCACAGGAGATTGGTTGTGCAGTCCCATGTCACCGGAGTTGGGGCGGTGGTCTTCCAACACATGCTCTACACGCGATGGCGGCGCTGGCCGGTCGATCATGTCGAGCATGCCCAATACGTTGAGGCAGCCCTCGTAGTAACCGTCTACGCCCTGAGGATCACAGACGCCGCTGCCGTGGTATTCGGCGTAGATCGCCGGAATGCCGGCATCGCGGGCAACTGACAGCGAGCGGCCGTCGAGGTTGGGGGTGGTAGCCCAGATCACAGGCAGATTGAACGCCTGTGCAATGACACGCTGGCTTTCCCGTATTTCAAGATCCGGATGCAACCCGTAACCCGTCATCGGCCAGACTGAACAGATCGTGCCGCCGGTGTGAAGATCTATGTAGTAGTCGGCCGTGCGGATGAGTTCGCTCAGGGCGTGGGCAGTACGCTCAGTGATCGAGCCATCGGGGTTGCCCGGGCATACGCGTGCCAGATCCAGGTCGTCCTCGGCCGTGCGCGTCCCGCGGAGATAGGCCGCTTCGTTGACTATGGGAACGAGCGTGAGTTTGCCCCGCAATGCGCGGCCCCTGTCTTCATCGGAGAAATGGGCGATGAGTCGCCGGATTGCGACCATCGATTCGAATTCGTCCCCATGGACCCCACCTGTAATCAGCAGGTGTGGTTCAGACCTGGAACCTCCGATGACAACGTGTTGGAGATCAGTCAGATTACTCACAAAATTATCCGTTCAGAAAATGCGCCGTTTGTCCATGGATCCGCCGCCGACAACCAGGAACTTTCCCATCGCGTACGCGTCTCTCACTGATCTTTAAACGGGAACATCGGTCGCCGGCGATTCCTGAATTCGAAGCTGTCCACGTCGGCACTGGTGGCGCCCGCTGTGTTGACGCGAATGAACGTCCTGCAAATCTCCTGATACGCCGGGACGGGTGATACGACACCTTTGGCCACCAGTATCGCAAATGAGGCGGGGTCGAGATCACAGCATCGCAGTTGTTCAAGGCTCAGCGGGGCGTCACGGATTGACGTCAGCTGGATCGTCAGTCCCGTGTCGGTTTCGACGATCGCCGTGCGGCCCATGCTGCCGCGGTTGCGCCCACCATGACGCACCTGGCTTTCGGTGTAGTCTCCTGCGTGAAGGCTCCGCACCACGACGGTGACTTCGAGCGGGGCGCCGTGCAATCGGTCGGTCTTTGCACCGATCCGCATGCTCACGTGCTGGTCGACACCCGCAGCCTCCGCCAGCTTCACCGACTGTGGGTCACAAATACAAACATAGGTCCGGGCGATTCGCCGCTCGTGCAACGCGCGAGCCAGCAAAGTGCTGTCGCCGGGTGATCCGCCGCCGATGTTGTCGCCCATGTCCAACAGGCAGACGGGGCATACTGACCGCTGCGCCATCTCGATGGCCGCGTCGACACCCACCAGGTCCGCCGCAAACTCACGCCGATGCTCCCACAGGTAGACGGCAAGTTCATCCGCACACTGCTGCGCCAGCGATACATCATCGTCGGTCACCACGATGAACGAGGAGCCCATCTCATCAA
>CAUZBA010000530.1:0-2529 GCA_963577635.1 Phycisphaerae bacterium | reverse complement strand
CCGCACAATGGCGATTACGACGTCTTCGTGGTCAAGTTCGACCCGTCCGGAAGATTGATCTGGTCCACGCTGCTCGGCGGGCCCGGCCACGACAGGGCTTACGGCATCGAGGTGGACGGATCGGGCACCGTCACCCTGGCCGGCCGCGCCGGGCCCGGATTCCCAACCACCGACCGAGCCTTTCAGAAAGAGTTTCGCGGCTTTCCGATGCCCGGGTACGGACGTCAGAACGCGTTCGTCGCCAGGTTGAAACCTGACGGCAGCGGCCTGGTCTTCAGCAGTTACTCCGGCACCGGTGAGATGCATCGCGACCTGGCCATCGACGGCAGTGGCGACCTCTACGTGATTCTCGGGTACCGGCATCCCGACAACGGCCCGCAGATCCCGTTGCCCGACCGTTGGCTCGCCCACGCCTACCAGAACAGAATCGCGGGCGGACGCGACAGTGGCATCGTGAAGATCAGCGGTGACGGCAGCCGGGTCCTCTGGGCCACCTACTACGGCGGATCGGCCGACGAGGGCGAGGCCGGCGCGATCCGACTCTGCGCCAACGGCGATATCGCCCTGGCCGGGTTCACACAATCGGACGACCTACCGACTACACCGGGCGCGCACGATCGAACGTTCAACGGAAAGCACGACTGGTTCGTGGCACGATTCAGCGCCGACGGTTCGCAACTGCGCTATGGAACGTACGTCGGCGGGTCGGGCGAAGAGTATCCCGGCGCTCACAACCTGGAGGTCGACGCGCAGGGCAACGCGTATCTCGCCAGTTTCACGACGTCAAAGGACATCGCGGTGACGCCCGGCGTGGTCCAACCGCGTTTCAGCGGGTCGTTCATCACCAAGCTTTCGCCATCCGGCGGCCTGCTGGCGTGCACCTACGGTGTCGGCACCGGGCCGGAAGGCATTGCCGTGGATGGCCGGGGCGGCGTCATCACCATCGGATACCCGCGAGAGGACGACATTCCGGTAACGGCCGACGCCGCTCAGCCGAAGCGCCGTGGCCGCAGAGACGCCTTCGTCAGCCGCCTGTCCGGGGACCTGCAACGCCTCTTCTATGGCAGCTACCTCGGCGGCGGCCGCGACGACAGCGGCCGGGCGGTCTGCGCCGATTCGGAAGGCAACGTCATCATGGTCGGTCAGACCAAGTCGGGTGACTGGCCGGCGCACCATGCTCACCAATCCGCCTACGGCAGCGGATTAAATGACGGGATTGTCGCGAAGTTTAGGATGAGGGATTGAACGGCAGGTATGCGTGAGCTCGGAAACTCTACCGGCACGACGAAGCTGAACCTGGGCGGCGTCGACGTGCCTTACGGCAATGGGTTCATCGCGAAGTGTCGAGTCAGCGCTCTGACTGGTCGACACTCGGATGCGATGACGTTCGATCGACCGGTTGGGACGGTTAGAATGGCACAAGCACGGTCCTGGATCGGATTGCCTTTGACTCATCGCGCCGCACCCCCACGACCTCTTCGAGACCGTTAGGGGCGGTGAACCGCCACCGCGTTTCACGCGCACGACACCACCATGTCACTAACCGCGAAACCACGCCGACACGCCGAGATCGCCGTCTGGTGCGGGGCCATCAGCTTGGTCGGCACTGCGATCGTCGCCGCGATCGCGATCGAGATCATCGTGGTTGCCGAAATCACGTCCCCGGCGTATCTCGCGATCCTCGGCATTTCAGTGGTGACGATGGTCACTCTGAGCATATATTGCATCGCGTTGCGCCGAAGCACGATCGCGGCGAAGCTGGGCATCGCGATCGTGATGCTCTGGGCGCTGTGGCTCGTGATTGAAGTCGGTTTCCACATCTACGCCGCAACGCAACCCGACCTGGCGCGGATCGAGAAACAAGGGCCGGAGATCACCCGTTACACGCCCCACCCATACGTCGCGTATGGCTTGACCCGTGGCTGGACTTCGCCCGAGGAGCGCAGCCGTTACAACAGCCTCGGCTATCGCGGGTCGCAACCGAAGACGAATCGGGAGCCGGGCACGCTGCGCGTCCTGCTGCTCGGTGGTTCAACGACTTACGGCGGCGGCGTGGCTTCCGATGTGGACACCTGGGCATCGCTGCTGCAGGGGATCCTCCAGCAGCATCATCCTGATCTGAAACCCGAAGTGATCAACGGCGGCGTTCCAGGTTACAGCAGTACGGAAAGTTTAATCAACCTCAGCATTCGGGGCATCGACCTGAAGCCGGACATCGCCATTCTTTATCACGGCTGCAATGACGCTCATTTTCGCTTTGTGAGGCCGCATCGCTATGTCGGCGAGGCGACCGGGTACCGCCGGGCATGGGATTCCCGGAAGGCAGCGATCTGGACCAAGACGTACGAGTCATTCGGTCTGCGCGTTTCCGCCGCCCTGCGATGGGTGATGGTCCGATGGGCCGGGCGAAAATATACGCCGACGAACATCGGCGTGGAATGGGTGACGGTCGTTCCAGGGCATTTTGCCGCCACCGGGACCGACGACATTCCCGGCGAACCGTACGATCGGGTCGACCTCGCCCGCTTG
>CAUZBA010000529.1:0-2538 GCA_963577635.1 Phycisphaerae bacterium | reverse complement strand
ACGGGAAGATCGCTCGACGGTGTTCGACGGATCGTGTTTCTGGAAAACTACGACATCAACGTGGCCCGATACCTGGTTCAGGGTTGTGACCTCTGGCTCAACACGCCGCGCCGCGGCATGGAGGCTTCGGGCACCAGCGGCATGAAGGCGGCATTGAACGGCGTGCTGAATTGCTCCGTGCTGGACGGGTGGTGGGACGAGGCATACGCCAACGACCTGGGTTGGGCGATCGGTCGCGGTGAAACCTACTCAAATCACGATCTGGAGGACGAAGTCGAGAGCCATTCCCTTTACGACCTGCTCGAGCAGCAGATCATTCCGTTGTTCTACCTGCGTGACGAGCACCGCGTGCCGAGACAGTGGGTCGCGCGAATGAAGCAGTGCATCAGCACGCTGGCACCGAAGTTCAACGCTACTCGGATGGTGCAACAGTACGTGGAGCAGTATTACCTTCCGGCGTTGCGCCGGTCGAGAATGCTGGGCGCCGACAACCTTGAAAAGGCAATCGCCCTGGCACGCCAGAAAGATCGAATGAGGGCGGCCTGGTCGTCTTTGAAAATCGATGAGGTCCACGCCGACACCCGCCTTCCGCTGGGGATTCAACAGAAGCTGGACATACGCGTCACCGCGACGCTTGGCGAGCTGGATCCGGCCGAGGTGAAGGTGCAGGTCTATGTCGGCAAGCTCGACAACGACGGATACATCCGCGACGGCCAGGCGTTCGAGCTTCCCCACGTCGATCGACGGCCGGAGGGCAGTCACGACTTCCAGGGATCGATCGAGATTCGCACAAGCGGCCGACACGGTTTCGCGGTGCGCCTCGTCCCGGGTGGTGAGATGTTTGACGGAACCACCGTGCCCGGCCTGATCTTATGGGATCGCGGCGAGCAGACAACGGGCACGCGGACACACGCCGTCGAAGTGGCCGGCGCCAATGCCTAGACTTATTAGATGATCAAAGAGCGCGAGCTTCTGGCGAAGATCTTCCTCGCCAACCGTTCACTGCCTGAGCGAGTCACCATCAAGCCCGGCGACGACCTGGCCGCGGTACGATGGCAGGGTGAAACGGTTCTGATCGGCGTCGATCAAATCGCGGACGGCGTGCACTTCGAACTGGCCGAAACGCCGCTCGAGAAGGTGTGTCGAAAGGCCGTGACACGCAACTTGTCCGACGTCGCTGCCATGGCGGCAAGTCCGGTTGGCACGGTGGCCGCTGCGTGCCTGCCCCGGGGGTTCGGCCGATCGCGGTCGGACGAACTGGTCGACCATCTGCGTGAGGTTGCCGCCGCTTACGATTGTCCGTTGATCGGCGGCGACGTCGCGGTGTGGGATCAGGGACTCCTGCTGACGGTGACCATCCTCGCCGAGACATCAGGAATCGAACCCCTCACGCGAACCGGAGCACAGGTGGGTGATGCGGTCTGCGTCACCGGGCGCCTTGGTGGGAGCATGATCGAGTTCGAGGGACAAACCCATCACCTGGATTTCGAACCCCGAATTGCGATCGCGCGGCAACTGGCCGCGAACGGTGACACCCGTCCACACTGCATGATTGATTTGAGTGACGGTCTGGGCGTCGACGTCGGCCATCTTTGCCGCGCCTCGGGCGTCAGTGCCGAATTGTGGGTCGATCGACTGCCCGTAAGTGACGCCGCCCGAGAGATGTCCCGCCGCGACAAGGTGGAGCCATGGCGCCACGCTCTTGGCGACGGTGAAGACTACGAGTTGTGCTTCACCGTCTCGGCACGTCAGATGCAGCGGGCGCTGCCGAGTCAGATCGACGACACACCGATCACTCAAGTCGGACGGATCACGCCGGCCGATACTGTAGCGCCCGTGAAGATCAAGATGCCGGATGGATCGCTCGAAACCGTCGGTGACGCCGGGTGGGAGCATCGGGGCTGTGAAACCGGTGGATGACCTATGAAGGAACCCGAGAATTGACCGAGAAACCTCCGTCAAACCCGCGAGGTTCGGACGGCGGGGCGGCCAGCGACCCAACGCGTATGCGCTCTTGCAGCGCCGACGAGACGATCGCGATCGGCGCGACGGTCGCCCGGCACCTGGTGTGCGGCGACCTGATCGCACTGATCGGCGAGTTGGGCGCCGGCAAGACACAGTTCGTGCGCGGTTTGGCGCAGGGTTTGGGGATGAGCGGTGCGGAGGTTTCCAGTCCGTCGTTCGTTCTCATGCACGAGTACGACGGTTCCCCGGAAGTCCCCGTATTGGTGCACGTTGATGCGTACCGAACCGGCGGCGCGTCGGACCTGGATTCGATCGGCTGGGATGACGCGAGCAATGAGCACCGGGCGGGTGCCGTCGTCGCATTGGAGTGGGCCGATCGGCTGTCGGACCGCCTCGGTGACGACGTGCTTCGGGTACGGATGGATCACGTCGACCCGACGACCCGCCTGATCACGTTCGAACCGTCGGGCTCCTGGCTGCAGCGCATGGCGCCGCTGGTCACGGCCCTACGGGCCATGCAATCGGTGGCCGCCGAACCGGAAGGGCCGGGAGATATGCCTATGGAATCCATGG
>CAUZBA010000528.1:0-2542 GCA_963577635.1 Phycisphaerae bacterium | reverse complement strand
GTCCATCGGGTGGGCCTTCCCGGCGATGATGATCTGGATTGGTCGCTCACGATTGGACAGCATGCCGAGCAGACGCTCCGTGTCGCGGAAGATGAGCGTGCCCCGTTTGTAGGTGGCGAATCGCCTCGCGAAGCCGATGGTCAGCGTCGAGGGATCGAGCGCGTCCGCGGCGTCTCGAATCTGCTCCGGGTCCGCTCCGCGCGCTTCGAGCTGCTCGCGCAGGCGGCGGCGCGTCCAGAGGACGAGTCGCTGGCGGCGAAGCTCGTGGACCCGCCAAAGTTCGTCGTCCGGCACCTCGGTGATCGACTGCCACACGGTCTGGTCGGCCGGGTCGTTCTGCCACCGAGCGGCGCCGAGATAGCGGTCAAGCAGATTGATCAGACCACCGCTCATCCAGGATCGAGCGTGCACACCGTTGGTGACCGAGCCGATGGGGACGTCCTGTTCGGGCACGCCGGGCCAGAGGTTGCACCACATGGACCTGCTTACCACTCCGTGCAGGCGACTGACGCCGTTCACAAGCTTGGACATGCCGATCGCCAGAACCGCCATCGAGAAGAACTCGTCCTCGTCGCCGGCCCGCTCGCGCCCGAGGGCCAGGAAGCGATTCATATCCAGTCGCAGCAGCGAACAGTAGTCGCCGAAATAGCGATCCATGATCTCCGGAGCGAACCGGTCGATACCGGCCGGCACCGGTGTGTGCGTCGTGAAGATGTTGGAAGCGGCCGCCTGTTCCCTGGCAGCGTCGAACTCCAGATCGTGGGCTTCGATGATGTAGCGCACCCGCTCCAGGGCCAGAAATGCCGAGTGGCCCTCGTTCATGTGGCAGATGTCCGGGTCGATGCCCATCGCCACGAGCGCTCGCACGCCCCCGATGCCCAGGACGATCTCCTGAGTGATGCGCGTCTCCATGTCACCGCCGTACAACTGCCCCGTGATGGCCCGATCCGTCTCATCGTTTTCCGGCAGGTTCGTATCCAGGAGAAACAGATCCACCCGACCTACCTGCACCTTCCATATGCCGATCTGCACCTGCCGGTCCGCGATTTGGACATCCACGCGAACCGGTTCGCCCGATTGATCTTTGACGAGGTCCAGCGACAGGTTAGCGAAGTCCAGATCGGGGTAATACTCCTGCTGCCATCCGTCGGCATTGAGGTACTGCTGGAAATATCCGCGCCGGTATAGAAGACCGACGCCGATCAGTGGCAAGCCGAGTGCCGCAGCGCTTTTGAGGTGATCTCCCGCAAGGCAGCCAAGGCCGCCCGAATAGATCTGAAGACACTCGGTCAAACCGAACTCGGCGCAGAAATACGCGACGGTGAAATCGCCGACGTCCGGGTGACGGCGTTTGATCCAGGGCGTGCGAGTCAGATGCCGCTGCATGTTCTGGAACGTGCGATGCAGCGCCGTGAGAAAACCGTCGTCGTCACACAGTTCGTTGAGGCGCTCCTGCGGGCAATGGCCCAGAAGCATCACGGGGTTGTGATTGCACTTCTGCCAGAGGTCGCGATCCACACGCACGAACAGCTCGACCGCCTCGGGATGCCATGTCCACCAGAGATTGTGGGCGATGGCCGCGAGCGGCCGTAGAGTATCCGGAAGCTGCGGCACGACTTCGAACGAGCGGATTTTCGCCAGATCTGGGCTGAGCATCGTTGCCTCGCTTTGGTGACGGCGGCACCACGAACGTTGCGGGAATCTCAATCCATCAAATCGGCGAATCGAGCCGATTCAGTTGTCTATCGGACAGAGTCGCCGGGCTCGTCCGGTAATCGTTCTGCGGACGTCTCGACCTGTCTGGCCGACGCGATGAGCACTTCGAACCGGCTCAGCGTCCGATCGACCTGGGCGCGAAATGCGTTGTACGGGAACAGCACCACGATGGACACCGCCAGGCCCACCGCCGTAGTCAGCAATGCCTCACCGATCGCCGGGCTGACCGCTCGCGGGTCAGTCACGCCGCTTTCCTCGGCCAGGAGGTTGAAACTGCGGATGAGTCCCGTGACGGTGCCCAGAATGCCCAGCAACGGCGCCGCGGTGATGATCGTCGAGAGGGTTGGCATGAATCGCTCCAGCCGACGTCGCTGGGATTCGATCGCGTCGGCGGCTGCTGCCGAGTTTACGCGCTCGTGCAAGAGCTTGACGGCGGCGCGGCCGTAGACACTGTGGTCGTACTCAGCGAGGCTTCGAGCTTCGCCAGTCTGCCGGCGCCGCAGCAGGATAGTCATCTGGTCGAGGCGATACAGCCGGCCGGGGTGGTTGGTCCGCAGCCAGAACCACGTCCGCTCGACCACCATCGCGACCGCGGTGCATGCCAGGATCAGTAGAGGCCACATGACCCAGCCCCCGCGATCCATCAGGTACCAGAAGTTGCCGCTGACAGTTGCGAGCATCCACCACCTTGCAGTTGACCGAACGGACGAACGTCGCCGTCGGCGACAGGGGTTGATTAGAGCGGTTTCACTCTACCTGTAGCGTCCTGAACTTGCTGCAGCCGCGTCTGGCTTTGTTCCGCCAGTACTGAGTACTGGCGGACGTC
>CAUZBA010000527.1:0-2546 GCA_963577635.1 Phycisphaerae bacterium | reverse complement strand
CATCTGGTCTAGGGGATCCACGGGCGGTTCATCCACCGGCGGGGGCGAGGGGTTCTGCGCTTGTTTGCGCTGCTCGATGACGCGCTGCTGAAAGTTGGCGTACGTTTTGTCCAGCGACTCGAGGAGTCGCGGAATCTGGGGAGCCGACAGGAACACGCGGCTCGAGACGGCCGACTTGGGAAAGAAACTGGCGATGAAGTCGAAGCTGAATTCCGAGGCACTGTGGCCGACCATCACCCCGTTGGCGTAGGAACCGGCGAGCACCTCGTCCGGCAGCTTCATCTCATCGTAGACCTCCTGGATGCTGGGCCGCTTGTCGTTGGGCGGCCTCGGCAACTCCGGAGGCGACCCGAAGCGGCCCTCGTACTTTTTCAGGTTGTCGCGCAGGGCGCTGATGAATTGAGGCATCACCGAGTGGGGCATGACCACGCGGGCGATCACCTGGTGCGGTCTGGTCATGCGCAGAACGAAATCGATGATGAACTCGTTGCCGCCGACCAGAACGATCGCACCGGTGCTGAAGACACCGCGGGCCACCGACTCAGGTACGAGGGCGCTGATCTGCTGGTGTCGGACCTGCTGAATGGAATTATCTGGTTCGCCGTCAGGCGGCCCCTGCTCCGGAGGCCCCGCGCTGCCGGGATCGATATCGTCACTCATGTCCTACACCGTAACCGCGTTCGTCAGGAGTCTCAAACGGCGTGTGAGGCGTGGGCGACGATTGGGGGCGGGGCCACGAGAGGGGATCGATGCTCGACACTGACCTCTGCGCTGTCGTGTTCTCGAGTCCGGACAGGCCAAATCCGGTGGGCGTAACCGGTGCTCCGCAGCCCCCAAGCGACGGAAAATGGCCACACAAAACACGAAAAGTCACGAAAACAAGAACTGCTGAATCGTCCCGGAAAGAATGACAACACTGAAACATCTTATCGCAGGGCAATGGTTCAGGTCATCGATGGAATTCTCTTCCTTTTTTTGTGCTTTTTTCTGTTTTTTGTGGCCATTTCTTTCCGAGGACGGCCGGTTACGCCCAAATCCGGTGGAGCGGACGTGCCTGTCTGCCATGACGGTCTCTGATCCCACTCGACCTGGTCCATGGTCGTAGTCCACGTGCATCACGGACCTGCGCCCTCTTGCTCTTGCTCTGCAGGCGGATAGACTCGTGCCAACCATGACTTGGACCGTTTATCTCGCGGGCGAGATTCACAGCGACTGGCGCGACCGGATCGCAGAAGGTGTCGCGGCCGCCGGCCTCGACGTGAAACTTGTCGGACCGGTCACCGATCATCCTGCTTCCGACAACTGCGGGGTCGAGATTCTCGGCGATGAAGACAAGTCGTTCTGGAAGGACCGCAAGGGCGCCGGCCTCAACGCCGTGCGCACGCGCACGCTCATCGCCGGGGCGAACGTCGTGGTCGTACGCTTCGGGGATCAACATCGCCAGTGGAACGCGGCATTCGACGCCGGATGGGCCGCCGCATCAGGCAAGCCACTGATCACACTGCACGAAGCCGGCCTGTCGCACGCCCTCAAGGAGGTGGACGCCGCGGCCTGCGCCGTCGCAACGACCCCGCAGCAGGTCGTGGAGATTTTGCGTTACGTGATGGACGGAAAACTGAAGTAACCAGAATCCGGTCATGTCGGAATCCCTTCGCTTCGGTATCCTCGGCACCGGCAACATCGCAGCGCAGTTCGCGGACGCTCTGCAGACCGCGTCACGCAGCGAAATCGTGGCCGTGGCGTCTCGGCGCGGATCGACGGCATCGCAATTCGCGCGTCGCTTCGACATCCTGAACGCCCACGCCGGATACGACGCCCTCATCGCCGACGCGCGTGTCGAAGCCGTCTACAACGCCCTGCCCAACAACCTGCATCACGAGTGGACGATCCGCGCCCTGCGCGCCGGCAAGCACGTCCTGTGCGAAAAGCCCCTGGCCGTCACGGCTGCCGAAGCCGAAGAAATGTTCGACGTCTCCCGGCACACGGGGCGTCTGCTCGTCGAAGGGTTCATGTACCGCAACCACCCACTTACCGCGGCCTGGCTCGAGGAGCTGCGCTCGGGCGTCATCGGCGACTTGACGCTGGTCCGCACCAGCTTCTGCTACGCGACGAGGCGGATCGCCGACAACATCCGCTTCGACCCGCAACTCGCCGGAGGCGCGCTGATGGATGTGGGTTGCTACTGCATCAATTTGTCGCGCCTGGTCGCCGGGACCGAGCCGCGACGGATGCAGGTTTCGGCCCGGCGCCACGAGACGGGCGTGGACTGCCAGGCCGCCGGCACGCTCGAATTCCCGAGCGGCCTCCTGGCGAGCTTCGCGTGCGGCATGAACGCCCAGACCGACAACAGCGCCTTTCTCTGTGGCGCCGAGGGCTTTATCCAGGTGCCCGTTCCGTGGAAGCCCGCCATGGAAGGCGCCGGCTACATCGTGCGGTGCATGGCGGCGCCGAAGATGGACAAATCGAAGGGAAACGAGACACCCGACGAGCAAGCGCACCGCGTGGACGCCGACCGACCACTGTTCGCCCTGGAAGCCGACGACTTC
>CAUZBA010000526.1:0-2551 GCA_963577635.1 Phycisphaerae bacterium | reverse complement strand
GAAATCACGCACTCTAGTACTCATTGTGGGTCTTGTTCTTTGCGCTAGGATCTGCGTAGCGCAGACGTCGCCCAAAGTCCTCCTTTACCACTCCTTCGATGGGGCGATAGAAAAGGCCGATTACTCGGCCGGTCCCATCGAGGTGTCGGCGAACGATGCGTTCACGCCGAAAACGCCTGCGATCAGCGGCAAGGCGGCGTGGTTCGACGCGCGGGATCCCGAGGCTTCGCTGTGGATCGACATGAAAGATCTGCTCAAGGGCGACTCCTGGACCATTTCGCTCTGGACCATTTTCGACATCAAGGATTGGCTGAGCGCGCCCCAGGACAACCTTCTGACCTTGCTGGATGCGGACGGCGAACCCGTCATCCGGCTCACGAAGAGCGGCGATATTCTTGTTTACGAAGACGGCAAGGAGCTCCACCAAAATTGTTTCGACGCTCTGTACTGGGTCCGGCGCAGTCGCGAGCACCTCACGTTGACGTGGGACGCCGCGGGCAGCGGGGTTTCATCGCCTGCAGGCATACTTCGGGCCTTCTGGAAAGCGCGGCCGTACGCGGCGCTGGCAATTGATCTGAAGCGTAAGCCCGTCTTCCTGCAGATCGGACATGCGGCAAGCGGCTACGGCGTCGACGACCTGTACGCGTTTGACAGCGCGCTGCCGCTGCGTTCGATCTGGGAACTGATGCGGCGGACGGACGGAGACGACATCAAGGGGCTGGAGAAGATGCTCGCCGAACGCGGTGAGATTGAGGCGAAGCGGCCCGCCGCTATCAGGACAGCCGCCTGGGCGGAGAAGATGAAGAGCGGCATCGTAGTCGAGGCGGAAGCCAACCCCGGCGAGAACAAAGTTGACGTCTGTCCCGTGCCGAACAAGGACGAGGAAAAGGATAAGAAACGTCTGAACGCCTTTGTCGGCGCGGCAACAGCGTCCGGCAGTGCCCATGTTGAACCGGGCGCGAATGAACTCACATTTAAAGTGAACATAAAGGAAGCCGCCAAGTACGCCCTCGCCCTGCGCTATTGTGCCAGACGGAAAATCAGATGGTTCTGGCCTCAGAACACGACGGCAAAAACGCCGTGGACAGAAAACTACGGCGAGGTCGAGGTGCGACTGGATGGCGGCAAGAAGACGATCGGCAACAAGGTCGAGCGTCTGTATCCGCCCGGTGTGGCCAACGGTCATGGCGGCGATGTCGAAATGTGGGCCCTGCACGCCGTCAACGGCGGCAAGAAAGTCAAGCTGTCTGCGGGCGAGCACACGGTAACGATAAAGTCTACGGGGGGCGTCCAGCCACAGTACGACGCGCTGCTCCTGACCGCCGATGCAGTCGCGATTCCGCCGCATCCGCGCTGGGTGGATCTGTACCGCATACCGCCCGCCTGGTGGATCGACGGGCACAAGACCGAGATCAAGGGCGGAAAGCGGATCGACACCTACGACGTGCTGCTGCGTAACCGCTGCGATGAGCCCTGCTCTTACGAGATTATCGCCGGGTCCGATATGATGGTGCAGCAGAAAGTCGGCGTACGGGCGAAGGCCGGCGATCCCGTTACGCAAACCTGCCATGTGGCCCTGAAACCGTACGAACATAAGTCCTTCCAGGTCGTCTTTGAGACGCCGAAGAAGATCACGGGCAATTCGGAATGGGCCAACATCTACCTCTGGAATGACGACGTCGCGCTGCGTCAGAAATATCGCGTCTGGAATGTCATCCGCGACCCGGTCGCGGCGGCCAGGCCGCACCCGCGAATGATCCCCCTGCCCGACCCGGAGAAGCAGGCAAAGTTTCGCGAGTGGCTCAAGACCCGGGATCCGAAAACGTTTACACCCGAATTGCGTGACTGGTCCCGCGGTTACCCCAGGGCCGTCATCCAGATGGCCGGCGCCTCAGAGTGGTTCCGCGGCGGCATGTCGGGTGGCGGGGAATTTGAGGCGCTCGATGTCTGGATGAGCATGTCGGCAGCCGAGATCGACGAGTACCTGCCGGACGGCCCGGCCGAAAGCAACGGCTACGGCAGGGGTTGGGACCGGGTCGGAGTAGCGTACGGAGGCATCTATCATAGCATCCCGAGAATCACCAGGCTCGAGCCGGAAGGCGACATCGATTTCGTCACCTCGATGATCGTGGACGACAAGCCGCAGAAGGGCAAAACCGAACCGTATCACATGGTCTACACGGTAGAGAAGGATCCGGATGTCATGGTCGAGATGCGCAATGTTCGCTGGTCGACGATCATGGGCGACCACATCGGAGGCGCTCCCTACAAGGATACGGTGCTGACCCGTCAACGCAATGTGCATGTCGGGATGATCATCGACGCCTACTACCTGACCGGCGACCCGGCGTATGCCAGGAAAGCGGTTGAGATGCTCAAGATCATGGCCTGGAAGTACACCAGTTTTACCAAGCACAGCCAGGGCGCACTGCACCGGGAAGATCGAGACTGGTGGGGGGGTCGCGTTGGCGGCCGCTACCAGTTCAAGACCGGCAGCCGATACTACCTTCCGCTCGGCGTCCAGGCCCTGGACGTGATGTGGGACGTGCTG
>CAUZBA010000525.1:0-2551 GCA_963577635.1 Phycisphaerae bacterium | reverse complement strand
GCGGGTCACCGCACAGGGACGCGGCGTCCAGATCGACACGGCGCGCGATGTGTCGGTCAGCGCGCGCTATGTGATCGGAGCCGACGGCGCCCGATCGGTGGTTCGCGACTCCGTGGGTCTGCGCCTCGAGGGGCCACGCACCTCGGACGCCTTCGTCATCGTCGACACGGCTGAGGACCCGGCGAACCCGTTGCCGGTCGAGCGGATCTTTCACTACGAACATCCAGAGATCGGGTTCCGCAACGTGCTCTTCGTGCCGTTTACGGGACACTGGCGAGTCGACCTGCAATGCCATGCCGACGATGACCCCGACGCGCTCAGCACGGCCGTCGGTGTGCGCGAGTGGCTGATCAAAGTGATGCCGGTCGCGTACGCCGACCGCGTGACCTGGGCCTCCACCTACGTGTTCCGCCAGGCGATTGCGAACCGGTTCACCGATGCGAGCCACCGCGTCCTGCTCGCTGGCGAGGCCGGGCATGTTTTCGCGCCGTTCGGCGCGCGTGGACTAAATTCTGGAATCGCCGACGCGTTCGTGGCGGCGCAGGCGATCGATGCCGCGCTGCGTGCGGACGACGCATCGGCGGCCGCGCGCGCCATTCAGGCATGTGCGGATTCGCGCCGGGCCGCCGCGGGGCGCAATCGTGCCGCGTCTTCAGCCGCGCTCACGCACCTGCAGGCGCGTTCACCGCTGCAGCGGGTCCTCCGGCGCACGGCGGGATATCTCGCCGCCTCGATGCCGGCCGTCGGGCGGTGGATGGATCGGGCGCCGTTCGGCCCACCGCTCGGCGGCGCGGACCGCGACGGCATGTTCTATTGAGGCCTCCGCGGCGGGCTCAGAAGCGAAGCAGCCGGGTGGCCTTGATGGCGATCGAACGATTCTGCAGCTCGGGGTATCTCCCCACGGCGGTATCGCGGCCGTCGCTGTAGACGACGAACAGCTCGCTCCCCGGCGTGTATTCCCACCGCATCCGCGCGCTCGCCGTCAGCGAGTCGGCGCTGGGGTTGAACTGCGTCAACGTGCTGAATCCAAGACGCGCGGTGGGTGTGAGCGCAACCCGCACCCCAAACAGGCGCGCGGTGAAATCGCCGGACGGCAGGCTGACCCAGTTGAGCGCGACGTTCGGCTCTACCCCGACGTGCGCCGAGAATCCGAGACGGCCACGGTAACTCACCGAGCTCCGCGTGCCTCCCAAAAACGACCCGTACGACGCCGACAGGTTCCCTGACACCATCCTCTGCTGGGCGGTCCTGTACGACGCGCTCAGCGTGTCGTACGTGTATTCACCCGCTGGCGCGATGACGCCAGGCGAGATCGTAAAGTCGAACGGGAGCCGTTCGAAGCGCCTCGCGACGGTGAGATTGACCTGGTCGCTGCTGTTGAACTCGATGCCGAAGCGCCCGGAGATCGTCCGGTCCTCGAGGACCCGGCCGCGCGCATCGGAGATGTACTCCAGATCGCCCTGCCAGGTCAGCTTGCGCACGAGGCGCCCCTGTCTGAGGCGCGGACTGAAGCGCGCCGCCAGTGAGCTCAGCGCAAAATCGGTTCGACTGACGAATCCGATTTCCGGGTTGAAGTTCGATTCCACGACCACGCGATCGAGTTCGAACCCGTACCGGTCTCCGCTGTAGTTAAATCGCCCTCGATAGCTCGTATCGTCGCCGTGTCGTCCCGGCGACGAGGTGCGAGCCCAGTACATGTTGGCCTGGACGTTGTCGAAAAATCGCAGGTCGGCATCGACGCCGGCTGTCGCATTTTCACCATGGCCCGCAACCGCCGGCCAGCGGCCGGTCGCGATCATGCCGACGCTGCTGCGGCGGAGGATATTGCGCCTCACGCGGAGCGCGGAGAATGTCGTCGACACGGCCCCCGCCGACGGCTTGTCGTCGGTCGTGATCGCGAGCGCGCCCAGATCAAAGCGGCCGGCCCTGCCGGTGACACGCCCACCTGCGATGACCGGGACCGATTGGCCGCTCTTCAAGCCGATGCGGCGGCTGAAAAAGAGAGTCGGAACCTCGCGGGAGACGCCAAAACCCGTCTGACCGCCGAATCGAAACACCCCCTCGCCCTCGAGGAAAAAATCACGCTTCTCCGGGAAAAACAGATTGAAGCGCGTCAGGTTGATTTGCTGCTGATCTTCCTCGACCTGGGCGAAGTCGGTATTGATCGTGAGGTCGGCAGTCATTCCCCGGGTCAGACCATATTTCACGTCGATACCGGCGTCCCGGATCAGGTCGTTGCTGAAGGGGACACGCGCTGCGCGGTCGGTCGTCAGCGCCGTCGCCGCGTACGGCTTCACCTCGAGATTCAACGCCTGCGCCGGCGTCTCGACCCCCACGAGCGTTGCCGCCACCGCCATCTGGGCGATGCCGCCGGTGCCGTAGGACGCCGGCACCCGGGTCAGGAACGACACCTCGTTCTTCCACCTCACCACGCGCCTGACGTGCATGCCCCAGACCTGTGCACCGGCCCTTGGGTAGCGCAGCGACTTGAACGGAATCCGCATCTCAACGGTGTATCCGACGTCGGAGCGAACGGACTTGACGTCCCACA
>CAUZBA010000524.1:0-2551 GCA_963577635.1 Phycisphaerae bacterium | reverse complement strand
CGCGAGGCCGCGGCAACAGCAACGGGAATCGAACCCGTTCGCAGTGAAGAGCGTAACCTATTGATGGCAGGGCTGGTCGTGTCCTAAACGATTTGATCACAGCGACTTAAACGCACACGTGTCTTGGACAAGGATCGACGGAGATCGACACCAATCGTCCCCAGTTGTGGCGAAATAGTGGCAACGGGGACCCACTATTTGTCCCTCCTGGGGGCAGGGGGGCTCAAGGAAAAGACTCTTCCTTGTTTGCCGGTCAGATGTTCGGGCCACACAGAGCCTCCCTTACTCCTGCCGTGCGTCAAATGCCGCTTGTCACTCCCGCGCGCGCGGTGCAGCCGTGACAATGAGCCACGTCATCTCGCGCGTCGGCAACAGCCGACCTGGAGAAATCAGTCGTCGGCTTTACCTGGAATCACGCCTCGCACTCCGCCTCGCGGATTCGGAACATCGTCCAGCCGTCCCTGGATCAGATACACATGCCGAGATCGACAGCATCGCCAGGGCGATAGCCGCTGACAAACAGGATAGGCTTGGCTTGGACAAAATCAATGCGGGCGGGGCCGCTACTGCTGCCAGTGCGACCGCGTTCATCACCAACGCCGTCCAAGAAGCCAAAGCCCTCGGTCTGGAATTGACCGCGGGCGAAGTCGGCGCTTTTATGCGCCTGTTCACCCGTCCGCCAATTTCGGCGCGATGGTATTTAGTGAGGATTTGACGATGAGTATCCTAGTCCGTATCACACCAGCGCCTAATGTTACGAGGCAGCAGTACGACCAAACGGTCCTCCGTCTGAACTCTCAGGGCGCCTGGCCGCCAGACGGGCTTGAGTACCACGTCGCCTTCGGTACTGACGGCGCCTTCCGGGTCAGCGAGGTCTGGGACTCACGGGAGAAGTTCGAGGCGTTCGGTCCGCGGCTCATGCCGATCCTGGCCGAATTTGGGATAGAGCTTGCGGGCGCGCCGGAGATCGTCGAGATCCACAACATCGTCAAGCGTTAAACAGACGAAGCGCCACGCCCTCGACACCTGGGAACGGCATCTCGAGCCCTCATCCACGGCATCACGTCAGCGCGTGTCGTGCCGTTTCAGCAGTAGAGCTGCCACTCCCGCTCCTCCAGCCAGCTCAGTAGGAGCGTCGGTCAAGGCACTCGATTCTAGAACAGTGGCGCCGAGCACTCAGACGCCTCCCACTCATGGATCAAGGCCGCACGAGCCGCTGAGTAGCACGCAGTGAGAAAGGTCCGCCGATCACTCTCAGAGCGACCAGTTTGGTCAATCAATGCGTCGCGAAGCGGATGGTGGCTACCGATTTCCGCGTTCGGAACACGGAACGTCGGGACCGTTCCGCCTTCAGGTGAGATGTCTCAGGGCGCGGGCGCAGTCGGCGCCCCTGGTGCGCGGCCGCCGACGACCGAGCCTGGTCCGCGCTGGCCAATCAGCCCGAGAGCGAGCGCGCCCAAGATGAACAGCACCGCGCACGTCGCGGTCGCGCGCGACAGCACGGACGCGCCGCTGCGCGCGCCGAAGGCTGCCTGACTGCTGCCGCCTCCGCCAAACGCCGCGGCAATGTCACCCCCCTTGCCTTGCTGGAGCAGAATCACCAGCATCAGCATGAAGCAGATGAGCACGTAGACGATCGTGGCTATGTTATACAGCATCGGAGGTGCCTGCCCTGAGTAGCCCTTAGTATACAGCCTACGCCGCTGCGCCGTGGCTGCCCGTCACGATCGCCAGAAACGCCCGCACGTCCAGGCTGGCCCCGCCCACCAGCGCGCCATCGACCTCCGCCTCCGCGACGAGATCGCCGATGTTGTCGGGCTTCACGCTGCCGCCATAAATCACGCGGCACAGCTTGGCGGCGTCCGGGCCGAACCACTGGCGCAGCCGCTTCCGGATGTGGCCGTGCGCCTCGGCGGCCTGGGCCGGGGTGGCGTTGCGCCCGGTGCCAATGGCCCAGACGGGCTCGTACGCGACCACGAGCTGCGAGATCTGATCGCCGGTCAGGCCGTCGAGGCCCTGCCGGACCTGCCGGTCCAGCACGTCGAACGTCTTGTTGCGCTCTCGCTTGTCGAGCGTCTCGCCCACGCAGGCGATCGGCGTCAGTCCGTTCGCGAAGGCCGCCGCCACCTTGCGGTTCACGGCCGCGTCGGTCTCGCCAAACAGCGTCCGCCGCTCCGAGTGGCCGACGATGACGTATTCGGCGCCAGCCTCGCGAAGCATCGGGGCGCTGACCTCGCCGGTGAAGGCGCCCTCGCGCTCGAAGCACAGATCCTGTGCGGCGATGCCCACGTTGCTGTTGCGCGCCGCTTCCGCCGCCGCGTGGAGCGCCGTAAACGGCGGCGCAATCACCACCTCGACGCCCTCGACGTCCTTGACCAGGACGCGGAGCTCCTTGACGTACAGCACCGTCTCCGCGACAGATTTGTACATTTTCCAGTTGCCGGCGACGAAGGGAATGCGCATGGGCCTCTGTTGATTCACGAATTCAGACTTCATAAGTTCACAGTTCAGAGTGCAAGGAGAAACTCGAAATGTCGACGCAACCATCGTG
>CAUZBA010000523.1:0-2553 GCA_963577635.1 Phycisphaerae bacterium | reverse complement strand
AGCGTGTGACGGCACTGCTCAACGGCGAAATCCAAATCGCACAGTACGTTCCGCCACATCTCGCCCAGCGGATCGAGAAAGCCGCCGGTTACCATATCAAGAGCGTGCCTGCGATCGAAATGATGATGCTTGCGATGAGCCCCAAGGTGAAGCCGTGGGACAACAAGAAGCTGCGCCAAGCGGTGGCGTATGCGATTAATCGTGAGTTGATCATCAAAGCCATTCTGCAGGGACAGGCGGTGGTGCTACACGGGCCGCTCAGTCCCGGTCAGGTCGGGTATGATCCTAATCTTCAGCCAAGATACCGTTACGACCCGGATAAGGCCCGCGCCCTGGTGCGGGAAGCAGGGTATCCCAACGGCGTCGACGTGGTGCTCGCCACCCCCGTAGGGCGCTACGTCAATGACAAGCAAGCCGCGGAGGCGATGACCGCGATGCTGACTGCCGTTGGCATTCGGACCAAGCTCAGGACACCCGAATGGGCGACGCTCTGGAGCAACGTACAGAAGGGACGTGTTCCGTTCTTCTACATGGGTCGGGGGGGCATGATCGGGCCAGGGCCGGCGATCTCCCAGTACTTCGAAACGGGCGGCTCGCCCCGCGTCAAGTACTCAAATCTCGAGGTCGATGCCCTGCTGCGCAAATCTCGGAAGACGTTTGACAAAAACGAGTATCGCACGCTCGTTAACGCTGCCTTCAGCATCATCCTCAAAGACGCGCCGGCACATTTTCTGTGGCAGCAAAAGATTCTCTATGGCGTTAAGGATGGTGTCAAATTCTCGCCGCGCCCCGATCATCGCGTGTTCGGCCACTCGACCGTAATGAAAAAGTAATCCTATCGGCGTGCGGGCGGCCAGACCAAGCTGTCTGGCCGCCATCCCGCCGACCCCGTGGGCTAACCCGGCGGGCGACCAGCGGGGGGCACAGGGTGTTCCACCATTCCGCGCCGTGATCCACCGGTGCCCATAGCCACGCGCAACAGGAGCAACCACCATGCCTTCGCCCAATGACTTTGACATTCCGGAAACCACGATCGCCGAAATCCACGCGGCCTTCCAAGCGGGGACGCTTACGGCGCGCCAACTCGTGCAAGGCTATCTGGACCGGATTGCAGCCTATGATAAGGAGGGTCCGGCGATCAATGCGTTGATCTCGCTCGACCCCCGCGCATTGGGCGAGGCCGACCGGCTCGATACTGCGTTCGGATCTTCCGGGCTCGTCGGACCCCTGCACGGCATACCTGTGATCATGAAGGACCAAGCGAATATTGCGGGCATGCCGACGACCTTGGGCTCGGTCTTGTTCGAGGATCACATCGCCGAGAGCGACTGCTTCGTAGTATCTGCCCTGAAGAAGGCCGGAGCGATCATTATCGGAAAGGCGACGCTGGGCGAACTTGGCGGTGGAGATACTCATGGCTCGCTGTTCGGTTCCACTCGCAACGTCTACGACCTCGAACGCACAGCCGGTGGATCGTCGGGCGGTTCCGCAGCGGCCGTCTCAGCGAACTTTGCGACGCTTGCCGTGGGCCAGGAAGGCTACGCTTCAATCCGGCGCCCATCCACGTGGAACGGCATCGTCGGTATGCGTCCCACTGCGGGTCTCGTCAGTCGGACCGGCGTCTACGGCTGCTGGCCCAATATCAACGGATCTCTCGGACCCATGGCGCGGACCGTCGCAGATCTGGCTAAGCTACTTGATTCGATGGTCGGGTACGACCCGAACGATCCCGTGACAGCCCACGGCGTCGGCCGCGCGCCAAAGAGCTTTGCGGATGGTCTCGACATTGACGCGCTTCGCGGCGCGCGAATTGGCATTCTGCGTGAGCCACTGGGGTTTGCCACTGAGCCGGATGCGGAGGACTTCCAGGCGATCGAAGGAATTTTTGGCGAGGCGGTCGACGACCTGCGAAAGCTTGGCGCCGAGGTAGTCGATCCAATTGTCATTCCTGATCTCGCGGCGCTGCTAGCGAAGCTAGCGCGAAGTGTCGATGACGATGAGGCGGCGTTCCGCACCTTTGCTGCAAGCAGCAGGAATCCGCGCTACGCGACACGCAAGGACGTATCCGATTCGCCGCTGTTCAGGAAGGTAGTGAAGCAGGCGCGTGACCGCTGGCTACATGGCGATTCAGCGGAAGCGCACCACGGTTACCTGCGTGCTCGAGAGACGCTAATGGCGCGGCTGCTTTGCGTGATGGCAGACCACCAACTCGACGCTATCGTGCATAAGGCGGTCGAGCACCAGCCGACTCTGATCAGGGACGGCGTCAATCCGCCCTATGTGGATCAGAAAGGCGCCCCATACATCAACACTTTCCTGGTATTCGTGCCATCAATCGTGGTGCCGGCCGGGTTCATGCGTAACAGCCTGCCCGCCGGTATCACCTTTCTCGGCCGTCCCTACGATGACGCTGGAATGATTCGGTACGCGTACGCTTACGAGAGGGGCACCCAGCATCGCCGCGCACCTGGAACAACACCTTAACCGCCAGACCATACATAGCCATCCGGGCAGATCATCACCGGCGCGCCGGTCTCCATGCTGAACAGAAGC
>CAUZBA010000522.1:0-2556 GCA_963577635.1 Phycisphaerae bacterium | reverse complement strand
GCATCTGGGCGGGAGTCACCGTGGCTACCGGGTACCAGATCGGCTGGATGGCGGTTGGCCTGGGTTTTCTCGTCGGATACGCCGTACGCGTGGGCGGCCGCGGATTCGACAACGTATTCGGCCTCGCCGGCGCGGCGTTGGCCCTGATCGGGTGTGTCCTGAGTAACCTTTTCTCGGGCTGCTATTTCGTGTCGGCCGAGTTCGACGTCAGTTACTGGGAAGTCGTGTCGAACGTCACTCCGGCCATCGCCATGAACATCATCAAGGCGATGTTCCAACCGATGGACTTGCTGTTCTACGGCATCGCTCTGTACGAGGGGTATCGCTTCTCGTTCAGAACCATCAGCGAGCAGGAACTGGAGAGTATCGAAGGCTGATCGGCACCATTTGGTAGCCCGCCAACTGCAACACGCACCCGGTGGCCGGTGATGGGGCCGATGTGCTTTGGCTCCATGCAGATCAGTCTTGCGCCATTTCCAATCCGAAATAGTATCGCACACGACGCACAAACCCCCCTCCCACTCTGAGGGAGGGGGGTTCGATCTAACCTTCCCATCGAGAATCGTATTAGAATGAACCGGACCTGCGTCCGGGCGGTGACGGTCTCGACGAATCACGACAAGGAACACACGATGCTGGATCCCAAGATCGAAAAGGCACTGAACAATCAGATCAATCACGAGCTGGCCTCCGCATACAAATACCTGGCGATGGCAGCCCATTTCGAGAGGCAGAACCTTTCGGGTATGGCTCACTGGATGTTCCAGCAGCGCGAGGAAGAGCACGAGCACGCCATGCGCCTCGTGCGTTATGTGCTGGATCGCGGCGGCCGCGTCGAGCTGGCGGCCATCGAGAAGCCCGGGGCCGATTCCGGGACGATCCTCAAGGTGTTTGAGGAGGCGCTCGAGATGGAACAGGAGAACACACGGGCCATCAACGATCTGTACGGCCTGGCCATCGAAGTGAAGGACTACGCCACCCAGAGCAACCTCAAGTGGTTCCTCGATGAGCAGGTTGAGGAAGAAAAGTTGATGGACGAAGTGGTTGCGCTGGTGAAGCTGGTGGGAGACGACAAGAGCGCCCTGCTCGTGCTCAACCGCCAGCTGGCTGATCGCCAGCCCGACGGTAAGGAATAGCAGGCAGTTCGGGCCGTCATCACCCTTCTGCGAACCGCGGTAGACACGGATTCACCGGCCGCGTTTGGTCCCCTGACTCATGACCACAGCCGGATCGCCCAGCGCCCCGTACCAGCAGCTGATCGACCATGCCCTCCAGGCACACCTGCTGCGGAGCACGGCGGGCCTGTTGTCGTGGGATCAGGAGGTCATGATGCCGCGCGCGGGCGTCGAGCACCGCAGCCAGCAGTACGCCCTGTTGGCCAAGCTTATCCACGAGATGGCAGTCGATCCGCGCGTGGGCGAGTGGTTGGCCGACTGCGAGTCGGATGGCGACCTGACGGCGGATCCGTTGTCGCCGGCCGCGGTCAACGTGCGCGAGTTGAGGCGGAGCCACGACAAAGCGCTGAAGTTGCCGGCGGAACTAGTCGAGCAGCTCGCCGCGACCTCGACGCAGGCCAGAGCGTATTGGCTCGAGGCTCGAGAGCAGAACGATTTCGAATTGTTCAGGCCCTGGCTGGCCAAGGTCGTCGACCTGACGCGGCGCAAGGCGGATTGCTTTGGCTGGCCCGACGCGGGCGAGCCCTGGGATGCGCTGGCCGATGCCTACCAGGCCGACTTGAGCGCCGCGGCGGTCAGCGCCGTCTTCGGTCCGCTGCGCGATCGGCTGGTTCGGCTCAACGAGGATCTGCTGGGGCACGGCAAAGCTCCCGACAACTGCTTCGCCAAGATGACCTTGCGGGAGGCTCCGATGAGGCGATTCGTTCGCTACGTGGCGGAGCGTCTCGGTTTCGAGTTCGACCGCGGCCGCCTGGACACATCGGCGCACCCGTTCTGCACCACTCTGGCGCCGAACGACGTGCGTATGACGACGCGTTTCGGCGAATCCAATCCGATCGAGCCGCTTTTCTCGACCATGCACGAGACCGGACACGGCATCTACAACCTGGGCCTGCCGGCCGAACACGCCGGGACGCCGATGGGATCCAGTGTGTCGCTGTCGATTCACGAGAGTCAGAGCCGACTGTGGGAGAACCAGGTCGGTCGCAGCCGCGCGTTCTGGTCGTGGTGCTTACCAAAAATGCGCCGCTTCTTCGGCGTCGCGGCGGCATCGCTGTCACTCGACGCGGTCTACGCGGGCGCCAACCTGGTGCAGCCGCAGTGCATCCGCGTCGAAGCGGACGAGGCGACGTACAACCTGCACATCATCGTCCGCTTCGAGCTGGAGCGGGCCCTGATCAACGCGGATCTGGAAGTGAGCGACCTACCCGAAGCCTGGGCCGACCAGTACAGGCAGACGCTCGGTATCGAAGTGTCCGACGATGCCCGCGGCTGTCTTCAGGACATCCACTGGTCTCAGGGGGCGATCGGGTACTTCCCGACGTACACGCTCGGAAATCTTTACGCCGCCCAATTTTTCGAGGCCGCCCGGCGCGACAAC
>CAUZBA010000521.1:0-2559 GCA_963577635.1 Phycisphaerae bacterium | reverse complement strand
CTGGCGCACAATCCCCGAGCTGATCGAGAAGTTGCCGGCATCCGTCTTTCCGGCCATGAAATCCTGAATGCCACGCACGCCGTTGGGCACCGGAACGCCAATTACATCCTTCGGGCCAAGCCCGACGGTATTAAGCGCCGCCCACTGGAAGATGCCGACGATCCGCTGTTTGGTATATTTGGTCGGCACCCGCTTGCCCTTCAGGTCGGCCATTGACTTAATGTCCGAATCGGCGCGGACGATCCATGCGACACGCAGTGGCATCAACGAGGCCGCCACGCGGAAATTCGACTTTTTCTTGCCCTTGAAGGTCCCGGTACCGGTGTGCGCGAAGGCCGCCATGACACTGGCGGTGATTGAAAAGTTCAGCCGTCCGCTGTCGACCAGCGGAATGGTGACCACCGGCCCGCCTTGCGGCACCACGCGCGCCTTGATGCCGAAATCCTCCGACGCGACCTTGGCGACGCCGGCCGCGGCGGCGTAGGCGAGAGAACCCTGCGGATTGCTGCCGATCGAATAGGTCTGCGCGTCGGCCGTCGAAACCAGCGCCGTCCCGGCCAGCGCCACCGTCAATAATCTCACGATCATTTCATCCTCCCTGATCGATGTCCTGTTATGTCCAGGCAGTATCGCGTATCGGCCCGTTTGTTACAAGTCGATCCGCATCCCGTCATGCGCCATACGCAACGGACCGTCCCAGTTGGCACGGATGTCGGCGACCATCTGGTCGATGATGTCGGTCCCCATATGCTCGATCGGCATGTGGCTCGACCAGATCTCCCGCATCACCGCGTTGGGTGCTTGATGGGCGCAGAAATGGGTGGCCACCAGCTCCTTGACACCGGCCGCCTTGGCGATACTGCCGAGGTCGGTCGGGCTGGTGTGCGCCCAGGTGCCAATTCCGGCCTGCTCCCGGAACCGGATCGCGACCTCGGGAAATGTGCATTCATGGATCAGCAGATCGGCGCCGCGCGCCAACGCGATCAGCCGGTCGCACGGCGCGGTATCGCCGGAGAACACCACCGACTGTCCGTCGACGGTATCCATCCGGAGCCCGAAACAGGGCGAGATTTCCAACGGAATGTGCTCCACGTAACAGGCCGTGACCTTGACCAGATCGTCCTCGAACACGACACCAGGCTCGCATTCGCGCACGTCCGGCTTCATCACATCGAAATTCGCCTGCCGTTGCGGGTATTGCGCCCGCGCCTCGATATCCTTGCGGAAGGCGCCATCGACCAGCAGCGAATCGACGAAGTGCCGGGTATCTTGCGGCCCCACCACCACCGGCGGATTTTTCCGCCCCATCATCCAACTTCCAATCATGAACACCGGGAAGTCGGCGATGTGGTCGTAGTGCAGGTGCGACAGGAACACATGATCGACATGACCGGGGTGGACGTTCTCGCGCATCAGTTGACGCATCGCGCCATAGCCGCAATCGAACAGATAATGCCGATCGCGCACGGTCAGCAGGATGGCCGACTGGTTGACCTCCGGGTCCGGCAGGCCGGCGCGCGTGCCGAGAATGAGGATACGCATCAATTGAGCCCGTACTGTCGCCCTGTCGCCCTGGCCTAGCCGGCTTCGTTCGCTTCCAGCGTGATCTGCGGCTTGGTCCCGGCAACCACGATGCCCATGATCCGTTCGGCATAACCGGCCGGGATGGGCCGCGCCGCGTCGGTGGCGAGCCACAGCCGATAGAGATGCCGTTTGCGATCCGGAAAGTCCTCGTATGCGGTGCGCGTGTGCAGCATGACGTGGTTATGCAGGAACTGGATGTCGCCGGGCTCGAACCGGATATCGAGACGCAGCTCTTCGCACAGCTGGTCCATCAGTTCGAAGGCCTCTATTTGGCGATCGGTCAGACGCGGCACCTCGGGGAAGCGTTGCGCGGATTCGATGTGCGAGCGCGCCCACCGCGTGCTCAAGTGGCCGTCGCGGAAATTGAACACGGGCAGTTGGTAAAACGGCGCCTTGCCTTCCCGCACCTCGCCCCGGTGATCCATGTAGAACGGACGGCACAGTTCTTCCACCAGGTCCGGGCTGCGGCGCAACATCTCATTGTAGATTGCCACCGAACTGACCACCTTGCTGAGCCCGCCCTTTTTCGCCGATTGCAGAGACAACAGCCCGACGACGTCGCAAGAATCGGAGTGATAGTCGATGGTCTCACGGGTCTGGTAACCGCGCTGGTTGGGGTTCGCCTGGGTGTGCCCCATGTCGATGACGTGACCCAGCATGTGGCCGGTGGCGTTTTGCGACACCGCACGGCCAAAATAAGTGCCAATGCCCCAGAACGCGGTCGCTATCTCGGTCCGGCTGTACCGCTCGATCGGGAATCCCCGCATTTGGAATAAGCCGATGCCGTTCATCAACTGATGGCAAAGCCTTTCCAGCTTGGGCCCGAACACCGGCAGCGCGAAGGACGCGCGGTCGACCTCCAGCAGCGAGCGGCCCCGGTCGAGCTCCGCCGACACCGCGCGCTCCAGATCGTCGATGTCCTCGGGCGCCAACTCGAAGATCCAACGACCGGAGGACGACATCTCGGCCTTGTCC
>CAUZBA010000520.1:0-2560 GCA_963577635.1 Phycisphaerae bacterium | reverse complement strand
GCGGGATCTTGTCGAGCGTGTGAACCGTGCCCTCACCCCGCTCGAGTACGAATGTGATCGCGCTGAACGCAGCAACCAGGATGAACAGCGGCACCTTTTCGATGACCAGGTGAAGGGGCGACCGTTGCCGACCTCGAATCGTCGTCTGATCCGCTTCAACGTGAACGGCGCGCGCCCGGATCCGCACTCGCTGCAACGGCCAGTACTCCAGCAGCAAGAGGACAAACGGCAAGGTCACGAGGATCGGCTTGGCCGCGAGGCCGAGGGCCAGCAGCAGGGTCGTGGCCAGGTAACGTCCCGCGCCACCGCGCCTGGCGAAGCCCACATAGGCCCAGATCGACAGCAGTCCCAGCGCCATGCTCAGCACGTCCTTGCGCGAGGAGATCCATGCCACGGATTCGACATGCAACGGATGAAGCGCGAACAGCGCGGCCACGACGGCGCTCGGCCAACACCTGCCCGTCATGCGATCCCAAATCGCAAAGACCCCAAGCGTGCAGAACAGATGCAAAATCAGGCCGGTCAGGTGGTGGCCTCCACCATTTAGCCCGTAGAGGTTGCAGTCCAGCATGTGCGACAGGAACGTGAGGGGTTGCCAGGCGCCGTGGGGTACGTTGCGAAGCGCCCAGACCAGGCCATCGGCAGTCATCCCGCGTACGACCTGCGGGACTTCCGTCACGTACGTCTTGTCGTCCAACGCGACAAAACCGAAGCTGATCACCCGCCCGTACGCCCCGGCCGTGGCGGCGACCAGCAACATGCTGATAATCGTTCTGCGGCTCATGGTTTAAGAACCTCGTCCGGAAGACCCCGAAGATTACATCCCCTTTGCACGGTCGTTACGGAGTGAGTCGGACGATCGTTGACGGTTGCTCAGAGCGAAATCTCGAAGATCTCGACGTCGATCGATCCTTCGTCGAGCTTTATCTGTTCGGGCATGGTGCCCACGGACCGGCCGCCCTGGTCGCGCACCCACTGCGCCTTGAGCGTGTCGGTTGACGGTACATACGCCACGCCGCGGCGCATGCCCGTTTGTCGAGCTGAGTCGATCGTGTCGCGCAGGAGGCGCGGGCCGTCCTCGGCGAAGCGATCTTGCGTCATGACGTCGAGTACGCCGACGTGGCGCCGATACGCCGTGTCGATCGGCGTCATCGTGGCCAGTCCCAGGATCCGGTGGGGCGTCTGCCCGACCAGAACACGGCAGGAGCCGGCTTTGGCCAGAACGTCGTAATAGATGTATGGGAAGACCGAGACGCACCGTCCGTGGAACGTGCGCGCCGGTGAGAACAGGCCGCGCGCGCAGTCTCCGGCAAGCATCGCGTACGGCTGGCCGAACAGGGCACTGACGCCCGGCAGGTCGCCCCATTCGGCGGCGCGAGTCGAAGTCCGCTGGCCGGAGGCGAAATAGGTCTCGTCGAAATCTTGCCCGTGCGCCGACAGGTGTCGCATCACGCCGCCGTGGAACCACTCGAAACCGATCCGCTGGTAAACACGTTGCGCGCTTCCGGCGCGTTCGGTGCCCAGGTAGACGGCGCGGGCACCGCATTCGACGGCGTGGCACGTGACCGCCTGCGTCGCGGCGCGGGCGACACCCAGTCCACGCGCATCCGGATGCGTCATCACGTCACAGACCGCGCCGACCTCGGGCGAGTTGGCGGCGAAGGCGACCGTGGCGTTGCCCACCCATCGGCCCTCGCGCATCGCCGGGCACATGACGACCGTCAGCGAATCGGCGTAGTCGCCGGCCATCGATTCGTTCCAATAGAAATCACCGTTCGGCCATTCCGTATTCAAGATCGCGGTGACAGGCCCGCGCAGGGCCGGTTCCACGGGACACTGTAATTTGTAGATCTGCAGTTCGCTGCCGTCGCGCAGCGCGATCGTTTGATGCGGCGGCGCTTCAGGCGCCGCGGCGGTCATCTGTTCCTGGCTGCTCATGGCCGTATGCTATCGTTGGGAAGCGCGAAGCCAAAATATTCATTAGAATGTTCCGATCGATGACAAGCGCCGCCACTACCACTTTGGAAATACTGAATCGCGACGGCTTCTGCGTTGTGGAGCAGGTGATCCCGCGCGATGAGGTCGAAGTGGTCCGCAATAGCGTCGCGGCCAGCGTACGGAAGCACTCGTCGCTCCCGCCGCCGCAGGGGTACGTCACCGGGTTCCTCCGCGTGAACCAGGCGATGACGCCCTACCTGGCACACCCGAAGATCATGCGGATCGTGAAGGTGCTGTTCGGCGATCACGCCCGGATCTCCATGCTTACAGGCGCGATCAACGCCCCCGGCATCAAGCGCGGTTGGATGCACGCCGACTGGCCCTACAACCAGAAGAACAGGAGTCACGTGCAGGCCCCGTATCCCGACATCGTGATGAACCTGGTCACCATGTGGATGCTCAGCGACTACACGATCGAGAACGGCGGCACGGTCGTCCTGCCTGGAAGTCACCGAGAAGACCGGTCTCCGGGGATCGACAAGGATCTGGACCCCGATGGGCACTATGACGGCGAGGTGCAGTTGCAGGGAAGCGCCGGTGATGTCGGCGTGTTCGACGCCAG
>CAUZBA010000519.1:0-2563 GCA_963577635.1 Phycisphaerae bacterium | reverse complement strand
GTGCCGCAAACGTCCCGGCACCGATGAGATCTTCGTGCCCGGCGAGCGTTCGGCGCGGGCGGCGTGCGAGAACCGGCGCCGCGGCATTCCGCTGGGCCCCGAGACGATCGAAGAGCTTCAAGAACTGTGCGCAACCTACGGGTTGGCGTTCGACCTGCAGGAAGTCTGACCGCTGGCCGGAGGGATGACGCGCGGCCCGTGCGACTTCGACGCTTTCGTCGTCACTTCTGTACACGATGTGCGGAAGTGTTCAGAGTTCACAGTTCAGGTCGGAACGGCAAGACGATGCATGGCTATTGGATCGGCTTTGCCCTGAACTCTGAACACTGAACTCCTGAACTCTTGCGAGCCCCGCCCGCGTTAGAATCTGAGTATGGAAGATGTTCTACTGTCTTCCTACGGACGCGCCTCGACGCAGCCGTCGCCGGTGAACAGGATGATGGCCGCGTTCGCAGAGGACTTTCGCGAGGGTGTGGACATCAACCTCGGCGTGGGGTACGTGAGCGAGAGGACGATCCCCCACAAGCTGATCGAATCGGCCCTTCACGAGGTGGTGGCGAAGCCGCAGGCGCACAAGGCGGCCTTCAACTACGGCGGTCCGGCAGGTGCGAAGAACCTGGTGAGCGCCTTGCGGGCGTTCATCGCGGGCCGGGCCGTCGGCGGTCTGAGCGAAAGCATTTTGGAGGGCAAGCGAATCATCGTGGGCGCCAGCGGCGCTACGAGTCTGCTCGAAGCGGCATCGCAGGTGCTCGCAACCGGCCTGGTGATCACGGCAGACCCGGTGTACTACATCTACGGCGACCTGCTCCAGCGCGCCGGCTTCACGTTGACGGCGGTGCCCGAAGATGACGAGGGCATCGACACGGCGAAGCTCCAAGAGACAATCGACGATCTTGGCCCGAAGCGTGAGTCGGTCAGCTTCGTCTACGTGGTCACCGTGAGCAATCCCACCTGTACGATCCTGTCGGATCGGCGCCGCGTGGAACTTCTGAACATCGTCTCGAACCTTTCGCGCACGTTGGGCAGGAAGGTGCCGCTGATCATGGATGCCGCGTATGAGCTGTTGATCCACGATCCCGCGGTGCCGCGCCCGCAATCGGCGCTGCTTCACGACGACTTGGGCATCGTCTATGAGTTGGGGACGCTTTCCAAGATCCTCGCCCCCGCTCTGCGCGTCGGGTACATGATCGGGCCGGACGGCCCATTTCTCGACGCGCTGGTCCAGAACGTCTCCGACACGGGTTTCAGCGCGCCTTTGGCCAACCAGGAGATCGCGGCGATTCTGCTGAACGAACACGTGGCCGAGCAGATCGAACGCGTCAACGTCGGCTACCGGCAGAAGGCCGCGCAGATGCGCGGCCTCATCGACGAGCACCTTGGCCCGTTCATCGCCGAAGTGCGCGGCGGAAGCGCGGGATTCTACTATTACCTGACGTTCAAGCAGATTGACACGAGGGAGGGATCCCGTTTCTTCAAGACGCTGACGCGCACGACGGGAAATTCGGCCATCGAGCACGAAGCGGACGTCCTGCGTCCGCGGGTGATCTACGTGCCCGGTGAATACTGCGTGCACCGGGGTGGCGCCCTCGAAGCGGTGGGGCGGCGCCAGCTTCGGCTCTCCTACGGTTTCGAATCACCCGCACAGATCGAGCGCGGCATCCGCCTCATGGGTGAGGCGGCGCAACGCGCGGAAGCGGCCGGCAGCGATGATGCCGGAAGTAGCCACTGATCCCGATCTTTGCATGTGGAATGACGCGAAGTCTTTATCGGGAGGCCGTTCGTGGCGGGAGCAGGTGATTCCGCGTTAGTTCTGAATGCCGAGGTCGCATCTGCGGTCGATACTTCCGCAAACCCGCGCGTTGCCGGGATGCTGGAGCTTGTCGAGAAGTTGAGCTGCGCGGACGAGCCGCGGGAAATCCTTCAGATATATGCCGAGGGCTTCAGACGCATCCGACCCTTTCACGCCTACCTTTCACTCTCCACGCGTGAGTTGGGGCCCGGACGGTACAAGATCACGCGCTTCATCGCCGACTTCGACAAGGTTCCTCAGGAGACGTTCGACCCATGGTCGCAGTGGCAGAAGCTTCCGTCTTACGCGGGCGGCATTCTGGGCCACATCATTGCCCACGGCCGTCCCTTGATCCTGAATCGACTGCGCGCGTCGGGCGATGAGGCGGTGGGTGACCTGCTGGCGCCCTTTCGGTCGCTGATGGCCATCCCGCTGTTCGATCGCGGTCGGCCCTTGAACTGGGCCATTCAGCTCGACGAGCGCGACGAGGCATTCGATGTCGATGAACTGGACGATTCGATCCTGCGGTCCAACCTGGTGGGCGGCACCGTCCTGAATCTGCTGATCAGCAAGCAGTTGCGCGCGGCGAACCGATGGATCGAGAACGAGGTCGATCAGATTGCCAGCATTCAACGGGCGCTGCTGCCGCGGGGACGGCCGCAGATACCCGGCCTCGAGATCGCGACCCACTACGAAACGTTCGACCGCGCCGCCGGCGATTTGTATGACTTCGTTGCCATGCCGGCTCCCGATGACGGAGGGGACGAAAGCGAC
>CAUZBA010000518.1:0-2567 GCA_963577635.1 Phycisphaerae bacterium | reverse complement strand
AACATGTCGTCCGCGTTCGAGCACTCGCCGGTCGAGCTGAACGCGCGAATCGCCCGCCAGTCCAGGCCCTCCATACACTGCGACTGACGCCATAGGCGCACCAGACTTGGCACGACGCCGAGCATGGTCACCTTCGCATCCTGCACGAAACGGCCGAACGGCTGGCCCGTGGGCATGTCCTGAAAGAGGGCGATCGTGGCGTGATTGATCAGTGACGCGAAGATCAGCCACGGGCCCATCATCCAGCCCAGGTTGGTCGGCCACGCCACAACGTGCGCGGCCTGGATGTCCTGGTGCAAATGACCGTCAACCGCGGCCTTGATGGCGGTGGTGTGGTGCCATGGGATCGCCTTGGGGTCGCCAGTGGTGCCGGACGAAAACAGGACATTGATGTCGTCGCCCGGTGCCGCGACGTGGGGCTCGAATCGGTCATCGCTCGCCAGGAATTCCTCCCATATCAGGTCGCCGTCGCGCCGCTCGACGGTGAGCCCTCCCGGTCCGGGCAGGACGACCGCGCGCGGGGCGTCGGCCTCGAACACCTTTTCGACCATCGGCAGACGTTTGTCGCCGCGGACGATGTGATCCGTGGTGAAGATTCCCTTGGATTCGGCGATGGCGAGCCGCGTGCGGATCTGCGGCGGTGCGAAGCTGTCGGCGATCGAGACCACGACGCAGCCCGCCTGGACGATCCCCAGGTAGATCGCTACCGAGTCGGGCGTCATCGGCATGTCTACCGCGATCGCGTCGCCCGGCGCGAACCCGCATTGCCGCAGGCCGTTCGAGACACGGTTGGTCAACCGTCTCAATTCGCCATAACTCTGAGAGGTTATTTGCCCTGACGACCGGCCGCAGACGATCGCCGGTGCGTCGGGTGAGGCCTGGAAACAACTCTCGACGACGTTGAGGCGCGCACCGGGCAGCCAGTCGGGTTCCTGGATGCCTCGGGCCAGATCCAGGATCCGCGTCGGCGGCTCGCGAAAGCGGATGCCCAGCCTCTCGATCGCACAATCCCAGAATGCTTCGCGCTTCTCGACCGACCATCTGTAGAAAGACTGATAGTCGTCGATGCCCTGTCTCTGCATCAATGCGAAGAGATTCGACCCTTCGACGTGTGCGGCCGTCGGGATCCACGCCGGCCGCGGTCCGCGCGATTCACCCCAGTCAGCGAACACCGCTTCGTGAATAACCTGGTGGATGGCGAACGGATGGGCCGGTCCCAGGACCGATTCGCAGATGTTCTGCCAGCATTTGTCCGGCCCGCGCTGCCGCAGGTCGTCGTTGACGCGCTGCGCCATCGATGCGGCTTCATCGGCGCTGAGTCCGAATTGCTCCAGGCGTTCGGTCTTGACCATGGCCGCGTAGATTGTAGACGAACGTCTTGATGCGTCACGGGCATGCGAAAAGGCACGAAGGCGAGGGGAGAGGCACGAAGGCACATAGGCACAAAGGGGGGAATGTCTCAGATGATCAGTGAACGACCGCATGCCTTGTCGACATGCGGTCGTTCAATCGAGTGAGAACGAAACTGATTCGAAGCGGACCGGTTCTCGAACCACAACCCTTCGTGCCTTCGTGCCTGTTGTCACCAATGTTTACGAACTACTGGCGCTTCCGTGGACACCGCAGACATCTCGGTCAAAATCGAAAGCGACCGAACACCTGGATTCCACCGTAGTGCCCGCCGTGCGGACGGTGGTGGGACCGGGTGAATCGCGGCCGCTTGTGCACGTAGTGGGTGACGTACCTCGGCGCGACCCAGACGCTTTCGTAGCAGGCCTCGCGGATCACCACGGTGTAGGGCCTGCCGCAATCGTCGTAACGCGTTTCGGTCACGGCCGGAATCCATCGCTTCTCGTAGTGACCCGGTGAAACCGGGACGCGCCGGGCAACGCCGCGGCCGAATCGATGTCCGTATCCGATGTTAACGTCCACGTGTCCCTTCGATCGGTGTGCGCGACTCTCGTGCCGATTGTGGTGGCCGGAACGGTGACGGCGATCTTCCGCCATCGCGGGCGAAGTGGCCAGGGCACTGCCGAGCAGGACCGCAACGAAACACGTGATGCGGCGGCGTTTTCGATTGAACATGGCCGATCTCCTTTTCTGTCTCGGACGCTGGATGACGACGCTGTGCCCACGCAGGCACGCGGCATCATCCGGGTCTGCGTCACTAAGGCCATTTCCGCCGTGTTGAACGGGGCGCCCCACTGGTGTGTGGGATGCAAGTGCTTGTCGCTGTTGACGAAACAGAAAATCCTGACCCGAGCGCGAGCCGGTCGGCGTGTCGGCGAAACGACGTTTGCGGGGCCAGAACCGAGGATCGGGGGCTGATGCGCCGAAAATTAAAAAATATTTTCGTCTACAGGCCATTGTAATATAAGTGGTTATGGTTTCGGAGCGGATGTGGTGTTCCCGTGGCCATCAATAAAACAGCGGTTTCGAGCATCATCATTAGAGGGGAGATTCAACCTCTGTAAGGAGCCCGATCATGACTCTGCGACGGATTGTTTGGACTGCGGCCCTGGCGATCGCGGTGACACTTCCTCTGATCCTGTGCTCCGTGTCTTGGG
>CAUZBA010000517.1:0-2569 GCA_963577635.1 Phycisphaerae bacterium | reverse complement strand
GACGGCGTCACGATTGATCGTCGCGATGGTGTGCGCCGTTTGCGTCCTCGCCGCTCCGGCGCGAGGCGACGACATCGCCGCCAGGATGGTTCCGATCTTGGCGCCCGATGCCACCTGCATGGCACAGGACGATACCCACGGGTTGGTCGTCGTGGGCCGCCACGGCTCTGATGAAGGTCATCTGTTCGTCCATCTGCTCGATGACCAGGGACTGCTGCGCCCGGGCGATCCGGCTGCCGTCGCGCTGCCGCATCCGGAGTCGCTGGACGAATTCGAGAACGGTCCCCTGAGCCTCCTGTTCCACTCGACGCTGCCTCTTCTCTACGTGTGGCAGGACATCGTGAAGATCAAAGGGCAGTCGCCGGTGGAACGCGTCGTCTTCGACGACTTCAATCACCTTCTGATCTACGCGGTCGACGGCGGGTCGCTGCGCCTCGAAGCGGCCTACGGGCGCGGCCCGGAATTCGGTCATTCGCAATCACTTGGATTCATGACCACCGATCCGCAGGGCGGGCGGTTGTTCATGCCGAACCTCCGCAATACGACCGACAACTTTGGCCGCCATCAGCCCGTTCGTGCGTGCGTCGGGTATTACGATCTTGACGAGAAGGGCATGCCGAAAGCCGAGCGAGTGCGCGTTGAAGGGAAGCTCGACAGCCGCGGCCTGCACGAGTTCGAAATGCGAGTCCGGCCGACCCGGACCGACATCGGTCAAATTCGCGACTATCCTGTCGGTCTAGGTTTCGTTGCTCCGAACGAAGACGTCGTCCTGGTCGGCGGCATCATGAGCGGCCCGGCGGTCTGGGACACACGTAACCGACGGGCGCAGATTGCGATCTTTCGCATCCCGCACCCGGACAAGGACTACGCCGAAGATTCGGAACCCGGCCCGCAAAGCCCCGTGCAGGACGTGGTGGGAATCGAAAGCGACAACATCATCGGGCCGCACCCCACGCTGCCCATCATCTACGGGGCCACACTGGGTGGGTCGGTCCTCTATCGCCTCGAGCACGCCGGCGGCTATCCGACCATGATGTCCACGGTCATCGGCGTTTCCGCAGCGCGGTTCCATTCGGCGCCGCTGGTCACGAATACGAAGGTTTCCCGTCTAGTCGTCGGCGGCGAAAACAACCTCCACGTCGTCGCGCTTGACGACGAAGGCCGATTCGCGGGCGAGGTCGTCAGGATCGAGGTGGCCAACCCCCGGGTTCGAGCCGTTGCGCACTCACGCAAATTCGACCGTTTTTACGTGCCCGTGGAGAAGATGCCATGACCATAGTCTTATTAAGGCGGACCCGTCGCGATTTGATCCTCCCGATCCTGCTTCTGTCGGTAGTGCCGGTTCATGGCCGCACCATCAACCTCGATGCAAGCCGGTGCAATCGCATGGCGCTAATCTCCGCGGCGGCGCCGATGCACGGTTGGGCCTCCAAGTCGGGACACCGCTGCTGCTGGACTGGTACGGAGCCGCGGCGCTCACACGGGTGGCACCCCGGTTGGCGCTGGAATTCCACGTTGGTCAACGATTTGATCAGGATCGATCGCGGGCACAGCTTTCTACTTAGTTTTCCTCTCGACATGATTCCGAAAGGACACCGCGTGGTGCACGCGCAGTTGACGCTGCCCGTCACCTACGCCCAGGAGCATGAGCCCAGGTTTTACGTGTGGCGCGTCCTGCCCGACTGGGGGCCGGGCGTCTGCCACTTGTACCGCTCGACGAGGCCGCAGCGCGTCGCCTGGAACAGGCCCGGCGCCGCCGGCCTGTCGTCGGACCGGGCCACGCGCCCCACCGACATCGTGCGCCTGTCGCCGGCGACGATGCAGCTGCTGGATCGGGGGCGATGGTCTCTCTGGTCGAACGATATGGTTCGCGACCTGACCGTCAACGTCACGGAAGACGTTGACCTGTGGCACAGCGGCGCTGCTGCGAACAACGGATGGCTCATTACGGTCGAGGATCCCGGCACGTACGTCGAGATGCTCTCGCCGGTCTGGGACGGTCGGAACCGATGGAAGCTTCGAATCACCTACGAACCGCAGCCGCAAGAGCCGTGAGTCGATTCCTTCTGCTCTGCGTGTTGTCCCTCTGCGGCATCGTCCGCGCCGCGGTTGGCGTGGACGATCGCGCCACGCCTGATTCGGCACCCGAATGGGTGGGCAAGTATCGCCTGCGCTACGCGCTGCGCGTGCACGGCGATCTGGAAGAGCATACGGCAAAGACAGCCATCGCGCAGGTGCCCACGGGCGGCTGGCTCAGGGAGGATGCCGCCGATCTGCTGCTGACCGATCGATTGGGCCGCGCGGTGCCCATGGCCGTTCTTCTGCACGATCCGGCCGGCGACACGCTGATTCAGTTCCGCCGCAAACGCGAGGATCGGCAATACTGGCTTTACGCCTCCGATCCCGATGCCGCGGGCCACGACCTGCAGCTTCTGGCGCGCCTCACGAAGCTGAAAGAGCCGGCCGAGCGGGCCCAACTGGCCAAGATGGCGGCATCCGCCGAGTCCGGCAGGCGCGCCGGCGCGCAGAGAGATCTTCTCGCGGCGATCGCCAAAGCGGAAGCGGAAAT
>CAUZBA010000516.1:0-2576 GCA_963577635.1 Phycisphaerae bacterium | reverse complement strand
GCTTGGGTTCGCGGCCGGCGGCCCAGAGGATCGCGCGGCCCGTGGCTTCGTAGCTCACGTCGCGCTTCAGGTCGACGCCGAAGATCTTGTCCCGGGGTGTGCCGGCGTGGATTCTCCAACCCCGGTCGATAGGCGCCCTGGCCAGACGGCCGCCATCCAGGCTGAATGCCTCGATGCCGCTGCTTTCAGGGATCTCGGGCAACGACTCGAGCGCGGTCGCTTCTGCAAAGAGGTCCTTTAGTCCGTCGTCGCCGATCGACAGCACGATGCCGGCGCCGTTTCGCACGTTCTGAATGATGGTCTGCTTCGCCTCTTCCGGCAGCCCGTCGAATACCCCACCGGGTTTCATGACGTAGCAGTCGTAGGGCGTCTCGATCAGTCGAAACATTCGTTGTTCGGCGGCCGCGCCTCCGAACACGCCGCCCGCCATCAGGACGACATCGGCTTCGATATCAAATCTTTGCTGTGTCTCCACGACGTACCGTGTCACGCCCAGCATCGTCTTGGGGACTTTGCCCGTGAAGAACAACACCCGGATCTTCCCGCCGGCGTAGGGCTGGGCCCAGTCGGTATGGGGCGTCTCAAAGGGCACGTCCAGGGCGCTCCAGGCCTCGATGACCCCGATCGGTTTCTCTTCGGCGTTCAAGGTTGCGGCGGTGATGCCGGTCACCATCAGGATGACCGTCAGAACAGCATGATGACGTCGACTCTTAGACATGCGAGCTTCCTTATTAGGGGCTTGATTTGCAGATCGCGGCGGCGATGCCCACCAGACCGGATTGTAGCAACGCGGCCCTCAGCGGGCCAACGTGGTGGACATCGCCGAATTCCGGTCGGTGCGCCCCTACACGATTGCCACTATGATGGATCCCGTCGTTGGGGTGGGGATGGTTCCCGAAGGTGGATGGCAGCGGATCACCACGCCGAACGCTCGATTGAGCAACACGGTCCTGGAGCAAACAAGATGGGCAGAATCTATCTGATCCTGGCTGCGCTTCTGGCCGCGCTGTCCGGCTGCGGGGCGACGCGAGGTGCATTGATCGGCACCGGGATCACGGCCGACTCCATTCTGACACTGGCCGAAGACGGCCGCACGAAGTACTCGATCGTCATCGCCGCGGAGGCGAAGAATGGCGAGAAGTTCGCCGCAGACGAGCTGGCGTATTTCCTGCGTCGGATGACCGGCGCCGATTTCCCGATCAGGCATGACAGCGAACCGGCCGGCGAGTTCGAGATTGTCGTCGGCCATACGAACCGCAAGCGCCTCGAGGATCTTCCCGCCGAGCTGCGGACGGACAACATGGAGGGCTTCGCCATCGTTCCCGAGGGCGGGCGCCTCATCATCATCGGGAACATCCCGCGCGGCACGGTCTACGGCGTCTTCGACTTCCTGGATCTCGATCTGGGCGTCAGGTTCCTCGATGACCACGTGAACCATGTGCCGCGGCGCGAGACGCTCAAGGTCCCCGTCAGTTCGCGCATGTACGAGCCGCCGATCGAGCGCCGGACGATCTACCAGACGCTGTTCGGGACCGCGACCGTGCGCAACCGCATGAACGGTCACGGGTTCCAGGTCGCGAACGAAAGGGATCTCGGCGGCGTCAAGTGGGTCGGCCGGCCGACACACACCATGGACATCCTGGTGCCGCGGGAGAAGTACTTCAAGACGCACCCCGAATACTTTCCGCTGGTCGACGGTGAGCGCCGGGAAGTTTACGACGGCATCATCACCCAGGTGTGCCTCACCAACCCCGACGTCATCCTGCTGTGCATGAACCAGATCCGCGAATGGATGAAGACGGAGCTGGACGCCAATCCCTACAACAAGGTCGTCGCCTCGGTGTCGGTCAACGACAGCTCCGCGTTCTGCCAGTGCGAGCCATGCCTGGCGGTCAAGCGAGAGGACGGTTCGGAAGACGACGCGGGCGCCGGGGCCGCCCACCTGCGCCTGGTCAACGCGATTGCCCGCCGCGTCGCTGAGGAATTCCCCGGGGCATCGATCTCGACCATGCTCTATCACTCGGCCATGCCCAGGACGATCAAGCCCGAGAAGAACGTCATCATGCAGATGGTCAGCGGCATCGACTGGCGCTACAAGCTGGATGATCCGAACTCCCCCGACAACGTCCACATGTCCAAGAGTCTCGCGAATTGGAAAAAGAAGGTCGGCGACGGCAAGATCTACAACTGGAGCAAGCACGTCAACTTCGGAAACTTTTTCCACCCCAGCCCCAACATCCGCAACACGGCCCACAACCTTCGCGTCTACCACGAGAAGTACGCACTGGGCGGCGTCTTCGCCCAGAACCAGCAGAGTCGCGGCACGGAGATGCAGGCGCTGCGGTTCTACGTTCTGGCCCGGGCCATGTGGCGTCCCACCGTGGACAGCCGCGAGACGATCAAGGAGTTCTGCCGGGCGTACTACGGCAAAGGCGGCGAGGGTGTCCTGAAGTACGTCAACTACCTGCACGACGAGTGGACCGAGCGCCTGCCGCAACACGGCGCGGTCGAAGCGGAATTCCTGGGTCGCTGGGACCTGACGCCACAGGAAATTCACAAGCTCACCAGCGAGGGCG
>CAUZBA010000515.1:0-2581 GCA_963577635.1 Phycisphaerae bacterium | reverse complement strand
CCTGATCGACTTTCGAGTCAGCGTGTGTCCGGCATATCACGGAGAGAGCGTCGTGCTTCGAATCCTTCGCCCCGAGTCGGCGCGGATCGGCATGGAAAACTTGGGAATGCGCGAGGACACGACGGCGGAATTCAACGCGATCATCCGCAGGCCCAACGGGATCTTCCTGGTGACCGGGCCGACCGGTTCGGGCAAAACCACCACGCTGTACACCGCACTCGATGTCCTGAACCGACCGGACCGCAAGATCATCACCGCGGAGGACCCGATCGAATACAACTTCAAGGGGATCAACCAGTGCCAGGTGCACGAGCAGATCGGTCTGAGCTTCGCCACGATCCTGCGCGCGATGTTACGGCAGGCCCCGAACATCATCCTGGTCGGCGAGATCCGTGACATGGAAGTCGGCGACGTCGCCATCCAGGCGGCACTGACCGGCCACCTGGTGTTCTCGACACTGCACACCAACGACGCGCCTTCGGCGTTGACGCGATTGATCGACATGGGCATCAAGCCGTTCCTGGTGGCCAGTTCGATTCAGGCGGTGCTTGCCCAGAGACTGGTGCGAATCCTCTGCGAAAATTGCAAAATGCCGAACGAAAACCCGAATCCACGTCTACTGCGCCTCTGCGGCCTCTCGCCAGACGACATGGATGGACGGGTCATCTACGAAGCCGCGGGCTGCGACTCCTGCCGCCACACGGGCTACCACGGTCGGCAGGGTGTTTACGAGCTGATGCCGATGACCTCCGAGCTTCGAGACCTGGCCTTCAAGCGAGCGCCGCTGAATCAGATCCGAGCGGCGGCGATGGCCGGGGGGATGCGCAACCTCCTGGGCGACGCGAGGCTGAAGATGCTGGACGGATTCACGACGCTCGACGAAGTCGCACGCATTGCCCAGGTCGAGGGCATCGTCGATCTCGAACAAGAGGAACGGGAGGACGGAGACGCCGCGGAAGTTCCGACCGCTCAGATTTGAAAAGATGTCTACCGTACACATAGATAGGTTGCTGGACACCGTCGTAAAACAGAAGGCCAGCGATCTGCATTTGACGGTCGGCCTGCCGCCGACACTCAGGATCCGCGGCCACCTGGTGCCGCTAAAGACCAAGGCACTGAAGCCCGACGACACGCTCGCCCTGATGAAGGCCATTGCGCCGGAGCGTTCCCAGACGGAGCTTCAGGAGGAAGGCGGATCCGACTTCGGCTTCGCCTATGGCGAGGAAGCCCGCTTCCGTGTCGCGATCTTCAAGCAGAAGGGCAATGTTGCCCTCACCCTTCGTCAGATCCCCAACGACATACTCAGCTTCAACCAGCTTGGTCTGCCGAAGATCGTTTCAGAATTGTGCCGGCGGCCCCGTGGGCTGTTCCTGGTCACCGGGCCCACCGGCAGTGGCAAGACCACCACGCTGGCGTCGATGACCAACTACATCAACGAGAACTTCGATCGGCACATTATCACGATCGAGGACCCGATCGAGTACTACCACCCCCACGGCAAGAGCATCATCAATCAGCGCGAGGTCGGCGTTGACGTGCCCAGTTTCTCCGAGGCGCTGCGGCGCGCTCTGCGCATGGATCCCGACGTGATGCTCGTCGGCGAGCTGCGCGATCTTGAAACGATCGAGGCGGCGATCCGCGCCGCCGAAACCGGCCACCTCGTCTTTGGCACGCTGCACACCACCGGTGCCTCCGGAACGATCAACCGGATCGTCGACGCGTTTCCGGTGAACCAGCAGGAGCAGATTCGCGTGCAGTTGAGCGTTGGCCTGCTTGCCGTCCTGAGCCAGACACTGATGCCCCGCATCGATCGCAAGGGGATGGTGCCGGGGTACGAGTTTCTCGTGGTCACACCCGCAATTTCCAACCTCATCCGCGAAGCCAAGACCTTCCGGATCGACTCGGCCATTCAGACCGGGAAGAAGTTCGGCATGCAGCTGCTCGACACTCACCTCTGGGAGCTGTACGAGGAGGGTGCGATTTCGGCCGAGATGATGATCGACAAGGCCCGGAACCCCGGTCCCCTAGTCGAGAAGGTCCACGACACCGGACGGTCGATCGGCCGGACTGAGTTGGATACCCCCGAGGAGAAGATTTCGGACGAGGCGAAGAAGGTGCCCGATCCCGTTTCCGGCACGAACAAACGGGCAGGATGAACGGGCAGGACAGTGGTCATGGCGACGCTTGAATCGCGGCGAAATCAGCATGATGGATCGAATCATTTTTCCATTCATGCTGATTACGAGACCATGTGTTATCCGAAATCCATGTGTCTGTAGTAGTTTTGCAACACGTATCTCTTGCCCCATAGGCTCTTATTGGTAGAATGTTCATAGGAATGGCACGACATTGCGATATGTCGAGTCAAAATGATAGTAGATAAAGTCGATAGTCTTCTAATATGGCGATAGTAACAAGACAGTTTGTTTTCGATACAGCATATGGGGTCAGATAAGGCAAAAGTTCGTATTTTGAGGCGAGCGAGGTGTCGGGCGGGTCCGGTTTTCCTGGACCGGTCCATCCGATCGAGGATCCAGACGCAGGGCTCCGGGTGCTTCGAATGCGTCTGGCCGGAACGAAT
>CAUZBA010000514.1:0-2589 GCA_963577635.1 Phycisphaerae bacterium | reverse complement strand
TGGATTTTCTGTCGCTGCACCTTCCGCTGAACGCACACACACGAGGCATGATCAACGACAAGACACTGGCGCTGATGAAGCCGGGTTGCCGGATCGTCAACACCTCGCGCGGGGGTGTGATCGACGAATCAGCGCTGGTCCGGGCCCTCGAAAGCGGCGCCGTGGCGGGCGCCGCCCTGGACGTGTTCGAAAGCGAGCCGCTGGCCGCGGATCACCCTCTGTGCCAAGCGCCGAACACGCTTCTGACCCCCCACATCGGCGCCCAGACGCTCGAAGCCCTCGACAACATGTCCCACGACGCGGCCCAGGGCGTGCTCGACGTCCTGCAGGGGCGGGCGCCCAAACATGTCGTCAACCTGTAGGCGCTGCGATCGACAGAGAACGTTCGTGGATCCTTCGGAAAGATCGTCCAGGTCACAATCATCAGGAACTTGTATCCGGCTCCCCTTCGGGAGAGGGTTGGGGTAAGGGTGCTTGCAGCTAACCAAAGAACGTTCTGTCACATAGGATCGCGATTCGCGCCGACCGGCCGACCGGCGAGGGCTTTGGCGGTCTGCTCGCGAACATCGCGGACAAACAAGTGGTAATGGGTGGCGAGGCCGGCGCGGTCGGAATCATCGCGGACCTCCGATGCCATCGCCCTTATCGCGGCTTCACCGGCGGCAATGGCTTTCGCAAAGCTTTGCTTCGCCTGGGCGCGATGGTCGGCCTTTGCCCTCTTGCTGCGGGACCGCTTCGCCGCAGCCAGCTTGATCGAGCCTTCGTGCAGATGCGCTTTCTCGTTGAGCGCTTCGATCGCGAACACCACCCGCTGCCGCCAGTAGGCCAGCTCGGCTCGGCCGCTTCGGGTCGTCACAAGTCTCTCGACGTGGGCGAACAGGTTGTCCACCGCCTGGTACATCGCGCGCACGTGAAGCAGGCCTTGAGGCATGGGCGTGTTGTCGCCGAGCTCGCGGCACATGATCGTGAGCACCGGGAAGAACAGGGACAGAAAATCCAGGTCTAGAATCACCGTCGCATCCTCGAGGATCCGCATGGCGCGGCACATGTCATCGACGCTGCCCGGACCGTAAACGTGTGAAAAATGGTCCACGTACGCGGCGTGCGGCGTCATCGTGGCGTCCCATGATGCCTTGGCCAGGAAGGCCACCGGCGGATTGAGATCGCCGACCGGCCAGGAGCGGGTGTGATAGCCCCGCCAGCCGTGACGCTGCATGTTCTGCATGAGGTTGTGCAGGCTGTGGGTGGCCACCTGGGGCAGTGACCCGATGTTGTCGTCCTGCAGTGTGATCACCAGTTCCGCCGGCACCTTCGCGGTGTCCATGCGGGCCATGCTGTCCATGACCCGCACGGCGCGCGAGGCGGTGTAGGCAAGTGTCGTGGCGATGCCGGCGCCGTCCCAGAGCACACGATCCATGATCGGGAAGAGGTGCTCGGCGTTCATGCCGATGTTGAGATTGACATGGATGTTCCAGTCGGCGGCCTGCTCGAGAATGTCGTTGCCCGCGAAGAAGCGGTCGAAAAAGTTGAGCATCGACACCGATGACTTGAACTCGCGGCTGGCGCGTTCGCTGTCGCCCGGCACCAGCGCGTTATGCGACGCTTTTTCGAGGACCGTGGCCATGTCGAAATCCCGCGCGAGTCCGTAGCGGGCATCGAGTTCGTTCCAGGATTGTTCGAACACGCGGCCTGCCTGCGGGTGCTCCGGCATATTCAGATACATGGCGTCAACCTCGCGGTACTGTTCGAGGTAAGCGCGCATGCCGGTCTCGACCAGTTGGGTGTGCCCGGGGTTGGTCAAGTCGCCGGTTTCGGCGCAGCTCAGGTCGCCTAGTTGGATCGACGTCATCGACGGCGCCTGCAGCAGCGGGCGGAACTCTTTGGCAAATTCAAGCGGCTGCATGGCGATGGTGGCCTGCATGCCGAAGTTCTTTGCAGTCCGAATGATGGTCTTCATCAGGCCCGTGCAGATCGCCAACCTGTCCTCGTAGGTCTTGGCGCCGACGAACTCGGGGTTGTCCAGGCGCGGCGCGTCCACCAGGTGCTCCCGGCCTATGTTGTCGCGCGTGATCGGGAAATGCTGGTCGAAGAGCAGAAGGCCCGTCCGTTTGCGGATGCCGCCGCATTCGTAGTGGACGACCGGCTGGTGCGGCCAGAGCGAAAGATGGACGCCGTTGAACTTGAGCTTGAACAGTTGGCGGATAAACGTCTTCTGTTGTTCGGCCGACCACATTTCGGGGCCGGTGGGCAGAACGTTCCATTGTCGCCAGGAGCGGACCTGCAAGGTCGGCTCGAAGACGGCGTTGACGTCCGGCAGCCGCCAGGGACCGGCATCTTTCGGGAAGAGGTCGCCGTGCAGAAGAAAGCGCACGCCGTAGCGTTCAACAAGCTCGTAGACGGCCCACGCAACCGCAGCGCTGCTGCCGCCGGTGAGGATCATGACCTGTGGAGATTGGCGCCGCACGAGATGGCCCTGGTCGGACAGGTTCGGCAGGCGGCGCGCGGCAGCGCGGACATGGTCGTCGGTGTGCAGGCCGAGGACAAAACGGCGGCCGCCGGCGGATGCGCCGGTCGCAATGTGAGCGGTGA
>CAUZBA010000513.1:0-2590 GCA_963577635.1 Phycisphaerae bacterium | reverse complement strand
TGACGCATCATCACGATATTTCCTTTTCATGTCCAGACCCTCTGGCCTCTACTCGACTCGCAAGGTATGAAATCCTGATTTCGTTACCCTTCCATTCGCCTGGCGAACGATCGCAGGCACGACGCGGTATCGGCCCGATCAGCGTTACCACTTCAATCTAACGCGAACATCCTTTGGATGGTATAAGGGAATCCCCCAATAAGAATCTTCCCATCTAAGCTGAATTGCGGTGCGGGATGGCACGTGCGGGCAGAACCCGATTTTTCCCACGTCGTTCGGGCCGGCTTGTTCACGTCCGATCGTCCTCAGCCGCAAGGGCCTCGATCTCGTCGCGCAAACGGGCCGCATCCTCGAAGCGCTCCGCGGTGACGGCGAGAATCTTCTCGAAATACTTGTAGAGAAGCGTTGCCTTGTGATCGGCGCCCGATGACTGCACGACTGCGGCCAGGGCATAGGCGTCGGCAGTCAGGGGGCCGCTGCGGCCGCAGAATCGAAGAAAGTCCTGGGCGATCCGGCGGGCCTCGTTCTGGTCGGCGTCCTCCAGTGCGTGCATGATCGGGGCGATGTAATGCGTCTGCAGGTGGTCGCTGATCTGTGCCTCGGGCACCTGCTGGTACGTTTGCGCCGCAGTCCGGGTGGTGTCTTCAGGGGCGTCTTCGTCTTCGGCACTGAGGCCCGAACGGGCCACGAGCTGCTCGCTGTAGCGGACCATGTACATCTGGGCGGCCAACTGGACGACGGCCCGGCACCGTTCGACGCTGTGAAACCGGCCGGCGCAGACCACGTCGTCCGTTGCGATCTTGATGTCTGCGAGGGTCAGTTCCACTGCGGCGGCGTAGATTGGCAGCACGTTGGCGTCGTCGTCGGGTCGGCTTGGCGGGGCGCCGGAGGCGGTGCGGGCCAGATCGTCCATGCCGCCTTCGGGGACACCGAACCTTTCCGTGAAATCCGCAGGATGTGTCGTGAAGTAGATTGCGATCGTCCGTTCGTTCGCCGGGCTCGCGTCATCGCCGGCGTCGTCCGGATGGGGTGTGTAGACGATCACCCGTCCTTGGAGGTGGTCGATGTGGCCGTTCTCGAGTTCCAGCAGGCTCGACATGGCCTCGTGCCTCCCGTGCGGTTCGTGGCGTGTCCGATCGGCCCGGCAGGTTGGGTCGCATACGCAGTGCTGCGGGGCGGTGCCGCCCGTGGCCTGCGACTCATCATATGCACGAGTTGAAAATCTCGAACGTGCAGGCCTGCGGGGCGACATCGTCGCGGCACGCTGACGCCTCGGCCCTGAATTCGGTTTAATCCACCGGCGAAGCCGATGGATGGAAGCGGACTCAGCGTGGGCAGTCTGGTTTCAGGGGTTTGAGCCGACCAGAATAAGCGAGCAGGGCAGGTTGAAATGAGAGTTCGCATGGGCGAATCCCTGATGCCGTCGCGGACTGATGCTCATTTCCACCATGAGTGAACCGGATTGATACCCCATTTACTTGGTCGTGGGGTTGGGCTTTCATAATGCAGTCCGCCGTGGCATCACGCCCTTTACGGACCGGTGGGCGTGCGGCGATCTCGAACGGAGCGAGGCCGGCCACAAGGACTGGAAATTCAAAATGTCATGGGTTGACCGGCGTGACGATTCACCAGGGAGGATCAGGTCGTGAGTCGATCCAAATCAGAGATTCATCGTCCGTTGACATGGGTTGCGCTGAGCCTGGCATGTGTCGTGGTTCTGGCCCTTTCTTCGACGTGCAGTCGTGTCCATTCCGTGGCCCGGTCAGCATCCCCTCCGCCGGTCACGGCATTGCCTGACGAAGCCTCGTCGGAATCGCACGGCACTTCCCTGGCGCTTGCGGCGTCGGCCGACTCGAGACCGCAGGCCGCAGGAGAAGTGCAACCGAGCGCGGTCGCCGACCCCATGCTGGCCCGCGGGCAGGAGTTGTTTGCGAACCAGCGCACCATCTGCCACGGCGAGACGGGAGACGGGCAGGGAAAGTTCGCCTACCTGATGAACCCGCGTCCTCGCAATCTTCAGCAAGGCGACTTCAAGCTCGCCACCACCCAAAACCAGATCCCGACCGACGGCGATCTTCTGCGCGCGATCCACCGGGGCATGCCGGGATCCGCCATGCCGCCTCCGCGAAGCGCCGCGTGCGAGCAGGGAATCGGCCGAGTTGTACGTGAAGCACGACGCGGCCGAAGCTGACGGGCCTTCACGAACCGTTGTCATCCAGGTCTGCCCCCGTTCACTTGTGAGTCCGATCCGATTCATCGCACTTATGCGACTCGAGTTGCTCCAGGTCGCCGACATGGTGGATCCACGGTTCGGTTACAGGAAAGAGGCCCTCGAAGGCCGGCGACCTCACGAAAACCTCGTGCGCGATCGTTACCACGTGATGTGGCAAGCCTACACGCTGGGGCGACTGGCTCGCGCGGGCCACGCAGATCCCAAAGCGATCGATGCTCTGCAGGCCCAGCTCCAACGCGTGTTTTCGACGTCGAATGGTCGGGCATCTGCTGTGTCTGTGATTCTCGACCGCCTCGTCAGGGCCCGCGAACTTACGCACAAGCGGTTCCTGGCCTGGGCCAACTCACCGTCGGATCT
>CAUZBA010000512.1:0-2600 GCA_963577635.1 Phycisphaerae bacterium | reverse complement strand
GACGACCGTGGCGACGAACCCGAGGGCAATGCCCTTCGGAAGACTGCTTGCCGCACGCAGATCGCCGATCAACTTCTCGGCCTCCACCTGATTGATCGACGGCGACTGCACACCGACGTCGGGCCTCATCGGCGGCGGGCCCGACGGAATCGCAGAAGGCGCAGCGAATGACTCATCGGCTGCACCCCCGACACTCGACGCTGCACTGGGAAGCGATGTCCCGGTCGAGCCGGTCGACGGCGCGTCGTCTCGATCCAGACGGTATGGGTTGTCCTTGGTCATGCGGGTTCCTGATCTGGCCACCGGGGTTCGTCGTGGTTCCGGCTGGCGGCGTGGGGGCGGGACTGCTGCGAGTGATCTGTTACCCTCTACAGTTGAGATTATCGATGCGTGACCGGGTGCCTGTTTAATCGTACCGCACACTTATAAGTTCTGGCGACCGAGATGGTGTCGCCCGCGGCGGCCGATAACATGGCGATCCGAGTCGTGCTAACGCGCCGTAGCCGGGCTGTTGCAGCCGACCTTCGGCGGCTGAACAGCCCGGACCTGCCCGCCGTCTTCGACGGCTCCCCGGCAGTCGGACGCCTTCGGCGGGCGCCGCGGTGCCGACGCGCCGCGGAGACGATTCGGCCCCGATCCATGGCCACCGCGAAGAACATTGGAAGCATTACGGTTCCGCACGGCTTTTCGGCCGCCGGCGCGACCTGTGGCATCAAGCCGTCGGGCCTGCGCGACCTGGCCCTGATCGTCTCGGATCGACCCTGCAGTGTCGCCGGCGTGCTCACGCGCAGTCGCGTGCCCGGGGCGGCGATAACCGTCACCAGGAACCACCTGCGCCGCGGCACCGCCCGGGCGATCGTCTGCAACAGCGGGATCGCGAACGTCGCGACCGGTGCGGCCGGCATCCGCGACGCGAAGCGTATGTGTTCACAGGTCGGCCGCCTGCTCCACTGCCCCACCCACCAGGTCCTGCCCTGTTCGACCGGCCTGATCGGGCCGCGCCTGCCCTTGGATAAGATCGTACGTGGCATCGATGCCGTCGCTGCGAAACGGAAGCGCGGTCCACGCGCCGACGACGCCGCTGCCCGCGCCATCATGACCACCGACCTGGTGCCGAAGTCGGCGCATCGACGCTTTCGTTGCGGCCCGGCCGCGTCGCCGCTGGTCTGCCTGGGCGGAATCGCCAAGGGCAGCGGCATGATTGCCCCGCAGATGGCCACAATGCTCGCGTTCATCACCACCGACGTTTCGATCGGACCACCAGCGCTGCGCGCCGCCGTGAAAACCGCCGCAGACCTGACCTTCAACCGGATCAGCATCGACAGCGACACGAGCACAAGCGACGCCGTGCTCGTCCTCGCCAACGGAGCCGCCAGTGGACCGGTGATCGCCCGCCGCAGCCGCGCGTACGCCACCTTCGTCGATGCACTGGTCGACCTGTGCGACGACTTGTCGCGGCAGATCGTCCGCGACGGCGAGGGCGCCACGCGGACCATCATGGTGCTGGTCGAACGGGCAGCGAGCGATCGCGACGCCGACCGCGTGGGACGCAGCATCACGGAAAGCCCGCTGATCAAGACCGCCGTCCACGGCGCCGACCCCAACTGGGGCCGCCTGGTCATGGCCGTAGGCAAAAGCGGCGCTCGCGTCGATCCCGCGCGCCTGACGCTGTCAATCGCGAACGTCGTACTGTTTCGGCGCGGCGCAGCCGTCCCGCTCAAGGCGCCCACGCGCCGCAAGCTCACGGGCCTGATGCGCCGCCACGAGGTCGTCATTACGGTCGACCTGGGCCTCGGGCGCGCATCGTGCCGATGGCTCGGATGTGATTTATCGCGTGACTACGTCAAGATCAATGCCAAGTACACGACGTGAGGCGTGATATCGACCATGGTCGTGACAGTCGAAAGTCAAAAGTACTGAGTGTCGGGTGTCGAGTGGCAGAGGCAAATGGTTGTACGTCGAAACCTGAGAGAACGTTGTCCGGGTACCAGATTCACCAGTCCTTGATCCCCCCTCGACACTCGACACTCGACACTCCACTCCCGACTTTTTACTTGCACCACTTTCGACTTTTGACTGCGGCAGCGGTCACCGCCGGCGCTTCCGGCTGTAACGACTATGCCGATCATGCCGGCCGCAATCGTGCTCAACAGGGCCGATGCCAGCCGCTCATGCCGACCACGACGATCACAGTTGCCGAATTCAGAGGCAGCAATGGCCTGGATCGGTGCGCATTTCGCGATTGGCACGGCGTGCGGGGGCGCGATTGCCGCCGCCGCATGCGCCGTGAAAAGGCGGGGCACGCGACCCTGGAAACTCATGCCGGTGGGCATGGTTGCGGGCGGACTCTGGGCCATCGTGCCCGACCTGCCCACACCATCCGCCAGGACCTGGCCGGCACCCTCTTCGCCGATCTGCTGGGCCGCAGCCGATTCACTCATTGGCTGCACGAACACGGCAACTGGTTCTTCTTTCACCAATGGCTCGACATTCGTTATGAGTCACCGTGGCAATACCAGAGGTTCGGTCTGCGCGGTATCGCCGTGATGGTTCTGGCCTACAACTTGCTGGTGGGCACCTTGTTCTACGCCTACGATCGG
>CAUZBA010000511.1:0-2604 GCA_963577635.1 Phycisphaerae bacterium | reverse complement strand
GGATACAAGGACGGCTCATTCAGTTTCAACTCCGGCATGCGATGTCCGGCCTGTTCGGGAAACGGATTCGAACACGTCGAGATGCAATTTCTCAGCGACGTGTACCTGCGATGCCACGAGTGTGACGGCCGGCGGTACCGGCCCGAAGTCCTGGAGGTCAAGCTGACCCCCGGCGCCCGGGGCAGCGGGCCGGCCCGATCCATTGCCGATGTGCTGGAAATGACGGTGGACGAGGCGGTCGAGTTCTTTGCCGAATCGGAGGCTGTCCTGCAGGGGCTGGAACCGTTGCAGGGGGTCGGCCTGGGCTACGTGCGGCTCGGACAACCGGTGCCTACGCTGAGTGGCGGGGAAGCCCAGCGGTTGAAGCTCGCCGGACACCTGGCCAAGGCGGGCGCGGGGCGGCTCGGTGCGCCCGGCACCCTGTTCCTGTTTGACGAGCCGACCACGGGGTTGCACTTCGACGACATCGCCGTGCTCCTGCAGGCCTTCGAAAGGCTGCTGGACGACGGACATTCGCTGGTGGTGATCGAGCACAACCTCGATGTGATTCGCGCGGCGGACTGGATTATCGACCTGGGGCCCGAAGGCGGCGAAGGCGGGGGCGAAGTCGTTTGCGAAGGCACCGTACAAGACGTGAGCGCTTGCGCGTCGAGCCACACCGGGAAGGCCATCCGCCGTGCGGCACGGGGACGATCCGCAGCCGGCCGCCGCCCTACGTCCCGCGTGGCCGAAGCGAGCGCGGCATCTCGCGCCAATAAAACAAATGCCATCCAGGTTCACAATGCCCGTGAAAACAATTTGAAGAATGTCGACATCCGGATTCCGCGCGACGCCTTTACCGTCATCACGGGGATCAGCGGCAGTGGCAAAAGCACCGTCGCCTTCGACATTCTCTTTGCCGAAGGCCAGCGCAGGTACCTCGAATCGCTTAATGCGTACGCGCGCCAGTTCGTGCAACCCGCCGCGCGGCCGGACGTGGATGCCATCTTCGGTATCCCCCCCACCGTGGCCATTGAGCAGCGCACCAGCCGCGGGGGGCGGAAGAGCACCGTAGCTACCCTGACCGAGGTTTACCACTTTCTCCGCTTGCTCTTCGTCAAACTCGGCGTGCAGCACTGCCCAGACTGCCACATTCCCATTGAAACCCAAACGGTAGAAACAATTCTTGCCCGGCTGCAGCGCGACTTCTGCAAAAAACGGGTCCAAGTGTTGGCCCCGTTAATCGTCGCACGGAAGGGCTACTACACCGACCTGGCCACGTGGGCGGCCCGGAAAGGGTTCAAGGCCCTTCGCGTAGACGGCGAATCCACGCCGACCGATCCCTGGCCGCGCCTGGACCGATTCAAGGAGCACTCTATCGAGTTGCCGGTCGGCGAGGTGACCGTGCATCCTTCGAGCGAGAAAGCGATACGCGCGTTGGTGGAGCGCGGGCTCGAGTTCGGCAACGGCGTGGTACAGGTCGCCCCTTCGCGTCGGGCGAAGTCCGGCGACGACGTGATTTTCTCCACCCGGCGGGCCTGCCGTACCTGCGGCAAGAGTTTCGAGAAACTCGATCCACGGCTGTTTTCCTTTAACTCACGCCACGGCTGGTGCAGCGCCTGTTTCGGTACCGGCCGCAAACTGAGCGGGTTCGACGAGGCACAGACCGGGGAAGAGGCGTGGTGGAATGAAGGCTACGACGGGACGGACCGGGTCTGTCCGCGGTGCGAAGGAAGGCGGCTTCGCCCCGAGGCGCTCGCCGTCCGGTTTGGCGACCGCCGCATCACAGACCTGACCGCCCTTTCCGTCCACGATGCGGCGGAGGCGTTCCAGCAACTCGATTTACGCGACCGCGAGTCCGAAATTGCGCGGGACATCCTCGCCGAGCTCTACTCCCGCCTTCAGTTTCTTGATCAAGTGGGTCTTTCCTACCTGACGCTGGATCGATCCGCGCCAACCCTCAGCGGGGGGGAGGCGCAGCGGATCCGTCTGGCCTCTCAGCTCGGCTCCAATTTGCGTGGGGTGTGCTACATCCTGGACGAACCGACGATCGGTTTGCATCCGCGCGACAATCGTATGCTGCTCGATACGCTGGAGAAGTTGGAACGAAAGGGCAACACGGTCATCGTCGTGGAGCACGACGAGGAAACGATTCGGCGCGCCAAGCATGTGATTGACCTGGGTCCGGGTGCCGGCGTGCACGGCGGCAACGTCGTGGCGGCCGGCTCGGTGCAGGAGTTGGAGCGCGACCCCCATTCCGTGACCGGCCGGTTCCTGCGCGAACCGCTGCGCCATCCGCTGAACGGACGAATGCCCCGCGATTCGGACGAGGGCCGGCTGGGCATCCGTAACGCCGCGTTGCACAATCTACAAGGAATCGACGTACAGATCCCGCTTCGCCGCCTGGTCTGCGTGACCGGGGTCAGTGGCAGCGGGAAGAGTACCCTGGTACGGGACATCCTGCACCAGAACGTAAGGCAGCGGCTGTCCAGAGGACGCGGGGCAAAGGCCAGGGCCGACGCGGGTGTGTGGATCGGGTGCGCCGGGATCGACGGGTGGGAAGAGATTCGTCGCATCCTGGAGGTGGATCAAACCCCGATCGGCAAGACGCCTCGCTCTTGCCCC
>CAUZBA010000510.1:0-2606 GCA_963577635.1 Phycisphaerae bacterium | reverse complement strand
CTGCTTTCCTGCTCTTGCGCTTTCCTGCTCTCTTGTTTCTCTCACCTCCAGCCCGTGCACGCGAATCCTCACTGACTGGCTCGATCCGGTTACCTGTCGCACGTAGTCGATTGGATAACCCCGCGTCGCGTCGAACCTGCCCAGAATGATCAACTGGGCGCCTTCCGCCATGTTCAATTCCCGGGCGCCGTCCTTCACCATCTGGAATTCCCGGTCGATCGTTCGAAACAGGCCTTCAACCGTCCACTGGTCACCGGCCGCCGGGCTGGCCGGTTCGCCGTCGCGCGTGATGCTCTTCAATTGGCCGCCGCGCACGACCACCGCGTATCGGCCACTCGCGGCACCGGACACTTCGATGTCCACGTCGTAATCCGTCACGCCGGCCTGCCGCCAGAGCGTTCGAGCAGCGTCAAGATCGTCCTGGCTCAGGCGCTGCATCCGCCCGCGCAGCAACCAGGGCGTCGCGACCAGCACAATCACGACGCTCACGCCGCCTATCCAGATCGATTTCTTGGGCGCAGTCATTGGATGGGTGGCGAAGCGTTCTTGAGGTCACGGTGCGTCATGCTGCGGTAGAGAAAGGCACGAAAACATTGAGGCACGAAGGCACGAAGGCACGAAGGCACGAAGGGTTGTGGTTTGATTGCCTGTCCGCTTTGGTTTCACCTTTTTCGGATCGATCGATCTACTGCATTTCCACAAGGCATGCCGTCGCTCGCTATTCGCTCACGCAGACGCCTGCGACGATCCCCCCTTTGTGCCTTCGTGCCTATGTGCCTTCGTGCCTGATCCCGCGCCTTCGTGCCTGTCCCCGATCAATCGATCGCCCGGCGCAAGGCGTTGCCCATGCGCAAACTCTTCAATTTTCATCGCCTTTTTCCCGGGCACCTGCACATCGAGGAGTCGGATCGTTCCGCCCGCGACCGCCACGCGGTGCCCTTCGAGGACCGTGCCCGGCATCGAGCCGTGATCCGTGGTGTCGTCTTCGCGAACGCGCAGAATCGTCAATGGATGTCCAGACCCGTCGGCCTGTCGCTTCCAGATGACGCGAGCCGCTGGCCAGGGCGTCAGCCCGTGGATCCTGCAGCGCACCTCACGCGCCGGGGCCCCGAAATCAACACAACCGTCGGACTTCGACAGCTTCGGCGCCAGCGTGATCTGCGATTCGTCCTGCGGCCGCCCGCGGAGTGTTCCGGCCTGGAAATCCGCGAGCACCTTCTCGACCAGGTCCGGGCCCATCTGTGCCAGCCGGTCGTGCAATTGCCCCGCAGTCGACGCGGGGTCGATCTCGGCTCGGCTCTGGGCGTAGACGTCACCTGCATCCATGCGGGACGCGAGCGAAATGACGCTCAATCCCGTTTGCGCCTCACCACGGATCATGGCCCAATTGATCGGCGCCGCGCCGCGGTACTTCGGCAACAGCGACGCGTGCAGATTCATCGACAGGCGACCGAGCGATTCGAGCAACGCGGGGCCGAGCTTCTGGCCAAACGCGACCACCACCGCGGCATCGGCAGCCAGGTGCGACGTTCTGGTCACGAAGGCGGCATCATTCACGTCGGGATCTTTCCACACGCCTATCCCGATGGCCTGGGCCCAACTGGCGACGGGCGTTGCCGTCGGCGTGCGCTTCCGTCCGGCCGGGCGATCGGGGCGACTGACCACCGCGACGACCTCGTGCCGCTCGTGCAGGCGCTGCAGTGTGGGTACGCCAAAATCGCCGGATCCGAGGAAAATAATGCGCATGAGGTTGGTATAGTAGATGCCGCAAGAATCTACGGAGACTCTCGATCGCGATGGAATACAATAGCGACGGAGCGACGAAGGGTGGTGATTCGGCGGCCGGTCCGCTTCGATTCCGCTTTCTAACGTCTTGGTCGACCTGCTTCATATCGGCAACCCAATACGTCGGTCACCTCTCCGTCTCTTTTTTCTGATCATCTCAACCGCCCGCACTCACCAACCACTACTCCAACCACTACTCCCCAGCGTACTCCTCTTCCAGCAACTTCAACTGCCTCTTATTCGCCATGCGATCGATCGGCGTCATTCGCTGGATGATCAGGACACCGTCGAGGTGGTCGTGCTCGTGCTGCCAGACGCGGGCAGGCAACCCCTCGCCGGTCAACGCGAACGGTTCGCCTTCCGCGTCCATGGCCTGAATCGTTATGCGGCTGTGCCTGTGAATCATCCCGCGAACTTCGGGTATGCTCAGGCAACCCTCCTCCAGCTCATCCAATTCGCGGCTCGGTTCCGTGAGATGAGGGTTGATAAAGACCAGGTCGTCGTCCGCCTCGCCGGTGGTGTTCGACACGAACATCCGCCACGGCAAGCCGACCTGTGGCGCCGCCAGGCCGATACCGGGCGCCTCCTGCATCAGGCACAGCATTCTGTGGGCCACGCCACGGACCTCGTCGGTGATCCGCTCCACGGGCTGGGCGGCCCCGCGTAGCACCGGATCGGGGTAGTGAATGATGTGCAATCCGGCCGGGTCAAGGGTCATCCATCGATGGTATGGCCCGTGTCCCGCGTCTCCAAGAAGAGCCCCTGGCCCGGCGGCTTCCGAGCCCCTTGACTGCGACGGAAGTGCTTGTCATACTAGGGTC
>CAUZBA010000509.1:0-2611 GCA_963577635.1 Phycisphaerae bacterium | reverse complement strand
CGAGAGCAACGGCGTCGTAGCTCTTGGGGATGCCACGAAGTCCGTCGACGACGACGAACTCGGTGTCGTCCCACGCTGGCGCGATGCGACCGCGAGAGACTTCGACGCTGGGCCCCAGGCCGGCGTCGCCATCGCCGTCGGCGATCTTGCGCGCCACGAACGAGCCGGGGTTGACGATGTTCTCATCGGCGGAGAAGCGCAGACGCCCGCCGACGATCACGTAACGGTCGCGGAAGATGCCGACTTCTTGCCCCCGGTTGGTCTGTGGTGCGCCGTTCCCAGGTCCGAAGCCTCGGTAGCGGCCGTCGCTCAGATCGTAGGGGGCGGGCGACACAATGTTCCCGGCGGCGAGCCACAAGCGACCAGCAGCGAGCGTCAGCGTTCCCTGTGCCGATGCCCCCTTGCGGAGGTCGGGATCGAGATGGCCGGAGCTGCCGTTCTGCCACTTGAGGCTACCGTTCACGGCATCGAGTCCGTAGACGTACGTGCCGTCGTAATCGATGATGCCCGCCGCGGCGTGGGCGACGCCGTCGTGAACCAGGATGTTACTGTGGACCGGCCAGGTGGAGGAGAAGGCGCCGTAAACCGGGATGCGGCGCTCGATAGGTGCGGCACGGAAGCGCCAGAGCAAACGACCGCTGGTCGCTTCGAGGCAATACACGTAGCCGTCTCCGGAACCGACGTAGGCGCGCCCGTTCGCAATGGTGGGCGGTTGCAGCACGGGCCCGCCCGTGAAGAACTCCCAGCGTTGCGCGCCGCTGGCGGCGTCGAGCGCCCGGACCTTGGCGTCGTCGCCGCCCCAGAACACCATGCCGCCCGCCGCGGTGGGTTGCGTTGGGCGATACGCCGTGCCTGACTCGTGCTTCCAAGTGCGATGGACGCCCGAGGAAACGGCCACCGGGCTGTAGGCACCACGGCTGTTGTCGCCGCGATAGGTTTCCCAGTCCAGGGTGTCGGTGGGAAGCGGCTCAACGTCGTGCGGACTCGAGACTTCTTCGAGGTGTTCCGCGTTGGTTGCCTGGTGATTGAAGTCGAAGGCGCCGGCGGAGCAGAGTGCGACGCGACCGATCAAGCTGAGGTTGCAGTCACACGCCCACGGTCCCATGTACAACAGACCGTTGGCCCCGATGACGCCGTCGTTGCACGATGGACGCATGGCCCCGTTGGAGACAGCTCGTCCGAGCTCACGATCGTAGCGGGTCAATCCATCCGGCGAAGCACGACAGAAGAGGGAATCTGACGTGGCCGTCAGGCGAGCGCAAGCACGTTTGCTGAACTTGAGATCCTTCACGACTTCACCGGAGACGGGCTCGACCGCCAGCGTGTTCCCATTCTCTCCGATCCCCAGCAGCACGTTGCCGTCGACATAAATGGCGTTCGGGTTGTTCGTCGTCTTCTTTTTCTGCCAGAGCATGTATCCGTTGCGAGTCGAGAGCGAGACGACGTTCTGGCGGGTCTGTCCTTGGAAGATCAACGCGTCAGGCGTGGCCAGGCACATATTCATGGTCCGGAAGCCCGGCGTCGACGAGAGCCCGCGCCCTTTTTCCTCAATGAGCTCGCGAATCTCAGGATCGGCATTGGTCCAAGCCGGTTTGCCGGTGTTGACGTCGAGTGCGAGGACGTGCTTGTCGGGGCAGTAGACGACCAGCTTGTCGTCGCCGATCGCAATACCGCGGGAGTCGATGTCGGCGTCCTCTGTGTGCCGCCAGATAATCTTCCGCTCGGCGGGGTCGTAGGCGACTACCGTGCGACCGAAGCCCCAGGGCACCCGATCGCCGTAGTAGCCTTTGCTGAGCTCGCCCCAGCTCCAGTGCGCTTGTTGGCTGCGCACGATGGTGGTCTCTGCCGGATCTTGCTTGCCGCCAACGAGCGCGTACAGCTTGCCTTCGTGGAGTGCCATCCAGCGCCAGGGCCCGCTAAGGAGCGGGGACTCGAGTCGTCCACGTTCGTTGCCGGTCGCGGCGTCGATCATGAGGCAACCGACGCCGTCGGTGTCGATCATATAGAGCGTCTCTGCAGACGCGATGAACGCCGACCGGTGTACGAGGTAGCCGTCCGGTAGCTTTCGTTTCCAGAGCACCGTGCCATTGTGCCCGTTGCGAGCCATCAGTGTGTTGAGCCAGCCTTCCTCACGCTCGTGGTGGGCGATATGCCCCGTCGCGATGAAGATCCGGCCGCCGGCAGCCACGGTAATGGCAGGCATGGCGATGAAGTAAGGCTGACCCAGCCACTGCGTCATGTAGGGAGCCTTGATGGCGTGATCGTCCGCCACGGGGTTGTTGTCCGGCCCGTGCTCCCAATGGCTCCAGTCACCGAAATTCTCTGGTCTGCTTTTTTCGAAGACGGCCCAGAGGGCGTCGCTGGCGCCGTCGGTCACTGCCACCTGCGTGAGATTGCCCGCCGCCAGCCACCGCGTCAGGTCTCCGGCGTCGAGAGTCGGCCGTTGACCGACCAAGCCACCGAGGAGCACCCGCCCGCCAGGGCGCAGCACGCGCTCGATTTCACCGACGCTGAGCTCGGCCAACTGCGCTCGATCGATCTGCGGGTGGAGGACCAGATCGACGCTGTTGTCCGCGTAGGGTAGTGAACCCGGAGAGCCCCGCTCGAGCAG
>CAUZBA010000508.1:0-2626 GCA_963577635.1 Phycisphaerae bacterium | reverse complement strand
GCGGGATACCGAGCGTGTATCAGAAGACCTTGGCATGATCACGTCCGGTGATTCAGGCTCTTATCACGGGCGGGGCCCGCAAGGTTACGAAAGCATGAAGGGCTGGGACTTTGGGGTTCCTGGAACCTACGGCCTCGCGGGAGATCGGCCCTCCAGCAACAAACCACCGGATTCGTGGAGGGCGGAGCTCCTGCGACGCTGCAAGGTGGCAAGAACAATGGCCCGCCATTCCAAGTCAATAACTTCAATTACTTCTCGTTCCCGATGTATCCCGACTGCCAATGGGACGCCGAAGAGACAACGGAAGTATCCAAGGAGTTCTCGCCACCATATCCGTTAGAATAAACCCGGTCTTCTTTGCGCCCTTTGCGATCTTCTATTTAAAACAACACCTCCATGCATGTCCGCGACAACTGGCCCCCTCTGTCTCTTATTTTAAGCTAAAGTATCGGCATCATGCTTCCCCTTGCACCGTACCTGCGCCTCGCCGTTTGCCTATTCTGCCTGGGCGCAGCGGTTTGTTTGCCTGAACCGGGACCCGCTTCGGCAGACGACGAGTTTCCCGGCTGGCAGGCGATGCGGGTTTTCGAGCAGAAAGGTCGGCCGCTGGTCATGCGGGCGGCAGACCTCGACGGCAATGGCGGGCAGGAACTCATCGTCGTCAACACGCGGCACTCGCGGCTTGACATGTACCGCTGGCTGGAGCCCGGCGAGCGCGGGCCTCAAGCCGTGATCGATCCGCAGCGCCCCAACGATCTGCCGCTGGCGCCTGAATTTAGGCGTGACGAACTGACGCTGGAGCATCTGCCCCATGACGTGGTCGTGGAGGATCTGGACGGCGACGGGCGCGGCGAACTGATCATTCTCGTCGCGCCGCCGGCCCGCATCCTGGTCTACGGTCGTGACGAACAGCAACAGTGGGCGCAGCGCAGGCGCGAAGACCTCCTGGAAGGTGACCTTGCCCCGCGCGGACGAACGCTGCTGACGCGACGCACCGCCGAGGGGGTCGATCTGCTGATCAGCACCACCGAGGGCGTGCAGCGCCTGTCGCTTGGAGAGCGCCACCCGCCCACGTGGCTTACGCCGCGAGAGAAGAGCGCCCGCATCGGCTGGTGGCTGGCCGACCTGGACGCCGACGGCGATCGTGATCTCGTGGAATTGACCAGCGACGCTGGAAAGTCGATCCGCTGGTATCCCTGCGCAACGGACGGCCACCTCATGCCGGCACAGGTGCTGTTCGACCGCGCGGTGAAGGATGGATGCCCCCTGCGGTCCGGCGCGCGTGGAGCGCATCTGCTGCTGCTCGACGGCGCCACGGACGGCTTGTTGCGTCGGTACAAGCTGTCACTCGGCGAACTCAGCCCCCTCGGCAGGCAGCGCGGCATGCCGCTGGGCGGAGGCAAATCGGTCGCGTGGTGCGGCCTGCAGATCGGCGCGCAAGCGGCGCTGGTCGTCGCCGACAGGCAATCCCCCAGGCTCATGCTTCATCCAGTGGAAGAGGAAGGATGGGAAGCGCAGAGCACGTTTCCCGGCATCGCGGACGTGCAGGCCATGGTCGCACCTCAGGCTGAGCCGGGCACGCTGCTGCTGCAGGCCAAGGATGGCAGCGACCTTCTGCGCAGCCGCTGGCAGAATGGGCGTCTGACCTATCCCGTGGCCTGGCCGCAGTCTCCCGAGATCGAAGACCGCCGAATCCTTTCGGTTGCAACCGTCGGGACCACGACCTGGTGGGTGCAGCGCGTCGCGGACGATCTGGATCTCTATGTCTGGAAGGCCGACGACGGCGAACCGTCGCGCATCAGGTTCAGGGACTCCGGCGGCGCCAGGGCTGACAAGGCTTTGTGGCTCGGCGGTGCGCGGTTGCTGGTGCAACCGGAGCACGCGCGGCACGCCAATCTCATAGCGCTGATCGAAGAACAAACGAAGATTTACGCGCCTTCCCACCTCGAGAAGGTGCGGTATTCCGAGTTACGCCTTCTCGACGTGGGCGGCCGGCCGCGCGCCGCCCGGCTGACCGAGGGCGTGCTCCAGTGGCTTGACAAACATTTGCAGGCCACCGACCAGGTCATGCTCGGCGAAGGCAGGCACATGACCGGATTCCTGCCCCTCGATAAGGGCAGAGGGTGGGCCCTCGACAAGGAAGGCAGGCTCATCCACCTTCTCGAGCCCGATGAGGCCGGCATCGCCCGCGTCGTGCGGAGCATCCAATCCGTGGGTGGCATCGACCTGGCACGCGATCCAGTTCTGGGTGTGATGTTGATCGATCACGATCGCATCACCCAGCTTGGCCCGGGGCGTCCCCGCGAGTTGGCCCTGATGGCCAGCATCGATCGGCGCATGGGAAGACCCAGCGGCGCCAAGGAAGCCACGATTCACCGCGTCACAGCGCTCGACGCCACCGGCGGCGGCGGCGAGCAGGTGATCCTCTTCGACGACCGCCGCCACCAGATGACGATGCTCGCCGACCGTGACGGCGTCCTTGTGCCGCTGATCTCCTGGCCGGTATTCGAGGACAGAAAATATCCCTACGCAGGGGAGCAGGCCCCCGTCTTCCGTGAACCGAGGTCCGTCATCGCCCTCGACATGGATGCGGACGGCCGAAAGGACCTCGCCCTCGCCTGCCACG
>CAUZBA010000507.1:0-2641 GCA_963577635.1 Phycisphaerae bacterium | reverse complement strand
GCAGCTTTGCGACGCCTACCCAGGCGAGATTGAGCTGGCCCTGACTGCCGGCGACGTCAGGCGCATAGTGGGCGCGGGCAAGTTGGCCGCCATCCTATGCCTGGAGGGCGGCCATGCCATCGTCGACGACCTGTCGGTACTTCGCGAGTTCCATCAGCTCGGCATCAGGTACATGACGCTGACCCACAACAACACGAGCAACTGGGCCGACGGGATCCTGGACAAGCCGCGGCACGACGGCCTCACCGACTTTGGCAGAGACGTGGTCAGGGAGATGAACCGCCTGGGAATAATGGTCGACATATCCCATGTGGCCGTGAAGACATTTTGGGACGCAATGGAGACCACCACCAGCCCGGTCATCGCCTCTCACTCGTCCTCGTGGGAGATCTGCCAGAACCCGCGCAACATCAACGACGACCAGCTTCGCGCCGTGGCCGCTAACAACGGCGTGGTGTGCGTCAACTACGAGGTGACCTTCGTCTCCCAACTGCGCAACGAGCAGGAAGCCTCCTTAAACAGCAAGCGCGAGGAGGAGGTCGACGAGGCCATGCGCGACCGCGGCGACGACACCGATGCCGTGAGCCGTATCATGGAGGAGATCGACCTCCGGTACAAGGACGTCGTCGCGAAGCTCCACCGGCCGGACTACACCGAGATCGTGGACCACCTCGACCACATGGTCGAAGTGGCGGGCATCAACCACGTGGGCCTCGGCTCCGACTTCGACGGCTGCCGCCTGCCCGTTGGCATGGAGGACTGCACCAAGGTGCCGAAAATAACAGAGGAGCTGATCCGACGCGGCTATGCGGACGGCGACATAAAGAAGATTCTGGGTGAAAACGTGCTCCGCGTCATGGAGGCCGCGATCGGCGCGTAGGGCTCAAGGCCCCGCCGTGGCTCCTCAAGCGCGACAAAGAGCATAGATTTATACCGCACGTGAGTGCCTCCGCCGCACAAATGCTGTATATTATTGGCGAATTGCATTGCCCTGCTTCTTTTGACGACGGACACAATGCCGGAACAAGTGGAGGGTCCATGCCGCTCCTTCAAAACCATCCCCATCTGCTGGAGGCGGCCTACACAGCCGCCCTCCGTGGCCTAAGACCCTTCCGCCGCTGGCTCAGACCCGGAGGGAAGATGGAGAGGCTATTCGTGGTCGGCGAGAGGATCACCAAGGGCGGTATCTTCGACTGCCGAATGTGCGGTGACTGCGTGCTCCACGCGACGGGCATGACATGCCCGATGACCTGCCCCAAGAACTTGCGCAACGGACCGTGCGGCGGCGTGCGCACGGACGGAAATTGCGAGGTCTTTCCTACCAAGCCCTGCGTTTGGGTGCTGGCGTGGGAGCGCTCCAAGAAGATGCCGGACTACGGCGCGGGGATACTCAGCGTCCAGCACCCCCTCGACAGGGGCCTGCAAGGGACGTCCGCCTGGATCAACGAGCTGAGCGGCGAGGTCCGAAAGGCACCGGAGGGATGGGCAGAGTGAAATCGGGGTCACGTCTGGAGCGTGTCCTGCGGTCAGGACGATTCGCGGTCACCGCCGAGCTTAACCCTCCCGACGGTGCCGATCCCCAGGAGGTCTACTCCCGCGCGCTCGTCCTGTCGACGGTCTGCGACGCGATCAACGCCACGGACGCCTCTAGCGCAATGGCCCATATGTCGAGCGTGGCCGTGTCCGCGCTGCTAGTCGCCAGCGGCTACGACCCCGTAATGCAAATGACGTGTCGCGACCGCAACCGCATCGCGATCCAGGGCGACCTGCTGGGCGCAGCGGCGCTGGGCATCCGCAACGTCCTCTGCCTGACCGGCGACGGCGTCCAGGCGGGCGACCACCCCGACGCACGGCCCGTGCTCGACCTTGACTCAATCACCTTGCTGCGCACCGCCCGCATCTTGCGAGACAAGGGCCGGTTCCTCAGCGGCCGGAAGCTGGATTCACGCCCGAATTTGTTCCTGGGCGCCGCCAGCAACCCGTTCGCCCCCCCGCTGGACTTTCGTCCTCTGAGGCTGGCCAAAAAGGTGGAGGCCGGCGCGGACTTCATACAGACCCAGTACTGCTACGACGTCCCGAGGCTGCGTCAGTTCATGTCAGCGGTGCGGGATGCGGGGTTGGACAAGCGCGTGTTCATCCTTGCGGGCGTCGGGCCCTTGCGCTCGGCCAAGGCCGCCGAATTCATGCGCGACAACGTACCCGGCGTAGTGATCCCGGACGAGGTAATCGACCGCATCAAGGGCGCTCCAAAAGGTGGACAGCGCAGGGAGGGAACCCGCATTTGCGTCGAGATCGTCCAGCAGGTGCGGGAGATACCGGGTATAAGCGGCATCCACCTCATGGCCTTCCGCCAGGAGGAGCTTGTGCAGGAGATCGTCGAGGAGGCCGGATTACTCCGTCGGCAGCCGTCCGTTCAGTTTGAGGAGGCGTCCATCGGCAAAGATATGAAGGCGCCGGACTAGCGGGTCCGCCGCCGTGCCTCCCGCCCGGTCCGCACGGGCGCACGCGCATCGAAGGCCCTGACCACCCTGGTACCGGCGATGTAGTCGTGCAAGCACAGGCGGTTGCCGAAGAAAATGAATAGGACGTCCACGACGAAGTACACAATGGTCAGCGACAGTAACCCGTTAACGACGGCGCG
>CAUZBA010000506.1:0-2645 GCA_963577635.1 Phycisphaerae bacterium | reverse complement strand
AGCGACTCCTTGATCGCGACGGCTTGCAGGGTCTGGCTGGTTGGGCTCGACGAGCCTTCGCTGAACGCGTTCTTCAGGCGAATCTCCAGCGGATCCATGCCGAGCTTGTGGGCGATATCGTCCATTTGCGACTCATAGGCAAAACAGACCTGCGGGGCGCCGAAGCCGCGCATCGCGCCGGTCGTCGTCTTGTTCGTATAGACGGCGTAGGCCTCGACGTGAATATTGTCGATGTTGTACGGCCCCGGAGAGAGGATCGAGCCCTTGCCGATTGTCGTCCCGGTCCACGAGCAATAGGCGCCACCGTCCAGGATGATGCGGATCTTCCGCGCGACGATCGTGCCGTCGTTCATGACGCCGGTCTTATAGTCCATCGTGAACGGATGCCGGATCGTCGAGGAGATGAATTCGTCGCCGCGCGTGTAGACGGACTTAACCGGCCTGCCGGTTTTTCGCGACAGCATCGCGAGAATCGGTTCAGTGGTGATCTCGTTTTTGCCGCCGAAGTTGCCGCCGACGATCGTGCCGATCAGGCGAATCTTGCTTTGCGGAAGTTCCAGCGTGCGCGCGAGGTCCTCGCGACCGAGCGTAATCCGGCCCAGGCTAGACCAGATCGAGACGCGGCCATTGCCGTCCCACGACGCGATAGAGGCATGCGGCTCCAACGGTACATGCTCGACCATCTGAGTCTGGAATCGTCGCTCGAAGATATGATCGGCTTCAGCGAAGGCTTTCTCGACGTCGCCTTTCTTGATGACTTTGCTGGCGTAGATGTTGGTATCGCCGCCATGGATTCTCGGCGCATCGTCCTCCAGCGCTTCGAGCGGATCGAACACGGGCTGCAGCGGCTCGTAGACGACTTTGATCTTCTCGAGCGCATCGGCCGCGAGCTGTTCGGTGATTGCCGCTACGGCGGCGACGCCATCGCCGCGATGCCGAACGACATCATCGGCCAGGACCGGCTGGTCCTGCAGCGTGGGTCCGAATGAATTGCGTGGAATCTCCTTGCCGATCAGCGTTGCCAGGACGCCCGGCATGGCTGCCGCCACACTGGTGTCGACGCTGATGATGCGTGCGTGCGCGTGTTCACTGCGCAGCACCTTCGCATGGATCATATGGGGAAACGTCAGGTCGTCGATGTACTGCGTCTGACCCAGTCCATGCAGACGGCCATCGGGCCGAGTCGCGCGTTGGCCGACAGCCGGCGTCTGCAGGCGTGTTTTCGATTGGGGAAGCTGCAGTGGATATACCACCGGCTCGTCCGCTGGCAGTGTCAAGGGCTGTTTGGCCGGGGCCCGGGACTCTCTGGCTGTGACCAGGTCCTCGGTGTCTGTCTGAACGTCTTTCGTCCTGGTTGCCATCCGTCTACTCTCCCTAAAGATTCCTTCTCAGCCGCGAATCAGGCTTGCGCTTCGGTGGTACTCATTGCCTGCCCGGCATGGACGATCGCTTCGATGATCTTGGTGTAACCCGTACAACGGCACAGATTCCCGGACAGCGCATCGCGAATCTCAGCATTACTGGGTTCGGGATTCTTGTCCAGCAGATTCTTCGCGGACATGATCATTCCCGGACCGCAGAAGCCGCACTGCAATGCGCCCAGTTCTTCGAACGAATGCTGTATCGGGTGCAGCTGTTGTGAGTTCGCCAGGCCTTCGATTGTCGTGACGTCGCTTCCGGCCGCTCGTGCCGCAAGCATCAAACAGGAGTTGACCGACTCGCCGTCAACGATGACCGTGCAGGTACCACAGTCGCCGACGTCGCAGCCGAGCTTCGCGCCTGTGAGGCTCAGCTGTTCCCGTAGAAACTTCAGTAGCGTCGTTTCGGGCGGGCACTCCGCCGAGCGGATCTCGCCGTTTACTTTTAATTGCACCATCATTCCTGCAGGTCTCCGCTCAGGTTTCTCTCGCGATCTCGATAGATCGCGTCAAGACGCGTTTCGTAAAGGTTCGGATGATGTCGCGGCGATATTTCGCCGACGCACGAAAATCGTCGATCGGTTTGGTTTCCGTGACGGCAATCTCGGCCGCTTCCGCGATAACCGCATCCGTTGCGGACTTACCCTCCAGGAATGCTTCCGTCTCGACGGCACGCAGCGGGACCGGGGCGACCGCACCCAACGCGAGTCGCGGTTCGACGAGCGTCTCGCTGTCCTTATCGAGCCACAAGCTGCCGGCGGCGTTGACGAGCGCCAGCGCCTGACCTTTTCGCAGGCCGTGCTTCAGAAACTTGGACGGTTTGCCGAGAGCGCTTTTCGGAATCAGCAGGCTTTCGAGTAGCTCGTGTGGTTGCAGACTCGTCTTGCGCGGCCCGACGAAGAACTCTTCGATCGGCATCTCACGCGATCCGTCGGGCCCCGTAACCGTGACCTGTGCGTCGAGGACCATCAGTGACGGCGCAATGTCCGCCGACGGAACGCAGGTGACAAGATTACCGCCCACCGTGCCCAGGTTACGCGTCTGCACGGCGCCGATCGTATGGGCGCCGGCAACGATCTCGGGTGTCATCTCCTGACACACGGGCGAGGCCATGATCTCACCGAAAGTGACCATGCTGCCGATGCGCAGGCCCTCGGGCGTCTCCTCGATACCCCGGAACTCGGGGACACAGGAGACGTCGACCAACAGATTAATGTTACCGGCGTC
>CAUZBA010000505.1:0-2649 GCA_963577635.1 Phycisphaerae bacterium | reverse complement strand
TGGCGGTCCGTGGCGGTCGGATCGACACGGTCGGCAAGGGCCGGTACGGCGGCGACCTCCCGGCCATCGACCTGGGCGGCGCAGCGTTGTCGCCCGGAATGATCGACCTGATGGTGCTCGGCGGATTCGACATGAGCATATTGCGCGACGATCAGGTGGAAATCGCGCGACAATACCTGAGGCTGGGCGTCACGAGCATCCAGGTATGCACCGGTACGCTGCACTGGGAAGGGCTCAATCAAACCGCGGAAAATACCCGCAACGCGCAGCGCCATGAAGGAACCGACGCGGCACGCGTCATCGGGCTGTACCCCGAAGGCCCGTTTCAGGATCCTGAGCTGACCGGCGGCAGCGCCCGCGAATATGCCATCCCGCCATCTGCGGAAAACGTGCAGCGCATACTGGATGAATTGGGCGACGCCGTCACGATGATCAACGTGTCGCCGGGTACACCGGGCGACGCTGACGCGGCGCGAGCCTTCGTCGAAGCGGGACGAGTCGTTTCGATGGCGCATTCGAACGCGCCCGCCGATCGCGTCAAGGCCTGCGTCGACGCCGGGACCTCCGTGCTCGGCCACACGTGGGACAACAACTCCGGGCTGATCGGCGACTCGGGCGTTCAGCAACCGACGATCGAGCACGTCGCCCTGACCGACGATCGCGTCAAGTGGCTTCACCTGATCAGCGACGGGACGCACGTTCACCCGATCATGATAGAGTTGATGCTGCGCTGCCGCGGCGTCGAGACGATCTGCCTGGTCACCGATTGCAACCAGAAATCCGGCTGTGCCGACGGGCCGTTCCTGTGGGATGACGGTCGCGATTTTTACAAGAAGGACGGCGTCTGCCGCGTCAAGGCGACCGACGGGTTGGCCGGCAGCGCCACGCTATTGCCCGACGATTTTCGCAACTTTGTAAGGTTTACCGGGCTGCCGCCGCACGTCGCGATCCGCACGGTGACGCACAACGCGGGCGTGTCGGTGGGACTGGGCGATCATATCGGCCTGCTCGCGCCGGGCCGCTGCGCGGATATGGTGATGTGGGATGACAAGCTGCGCGTCCGGCGCATCTGGCGCGCGGGCGCCGAATTGGGGAACGTCAGCGACTTCGCCGAAGTCGTGATGTGAGAAGGCCCTATCCTGACAGGAGCACCGGCCTGTCGGACCCGCATCGCGTCGCTGACACGCCGACAATCAGCGGATCTTGTTGGCTGTATCGGCAAGTGCCCCTCCGCGTTCTTCGCCCACTTCAACGACGTCGGCGCCGCGGACCGGGCATGCTGCCAACGGTCGCGCAGTTCACAGGGCGATCGCCTCCACCGGCGTTACGCAGGACACGGGCGGACTACCTGAAGGCGGCGATCTTGTCGAGCAGGGGGGTTTCGGCGTGCGGGTCGCGGCCGCGGTAGAACCAGTTGAACGGCAACACCTTGCACGTGCTCGAGTAGAGGATCAGCACGCGATCCTCGAGCACGCACACCGTGTGGTTGGTCCACCGGCCGTAACGTTCGTCGAGAGGGCCGGCCCATTGCGCCTCGTTCTCATAGGCGGGCAGACTGGAATGGGAAGCGAACTTCGTGTCCGGCCGGGTGAGGCGGATCGGGCCGGGCTCGACGTGACGTTGCTCGTGGATCGACTCGACATTCTGGAAAAACTCCCAGATGCCGCCGCCGTTGCGGCTGACCGCGGCCGAGAGACGCGTTCGGATGTAGCCCTGGCGGATCTCCTGTTCGCTGACCTGGTTCCACACGGCCAGCAGGTGCCCGTGGGGCAATCGCTTGATGATGTTGGGGGAACTGGACGCCGCCAGTTGCGTCGGCTGAGGCCGCGACCACGTGTCGCCGTCGTCGTGCGACCACGATTGAAACACCCGGCCCAGCCGACTGCGCAGGAACATGATCAACTTGCCGGGCTCGACCTCGGCAACGCTCGGCTCCCAGTTGGCGACCATGTGACCGAAGCCTTCTTCGGTGATGATGAACAACTCGCCGTCGCTGTTGGACTGCCAGGTTTGGCCCTCGTCATCACTGTAGATGACGTAGCAGGCCCCGAAGTGAGGATCGTAGAAGTGAGCGTCGGTGCTCGTGAATTCGCCGTCAACGTACCCGCCGACGAACGGCGTGCCCGTCTGGTGCCATCCCTCCTTGCCTATCGCGTGCTGCAGCGGCAGGATGATACGCCCGCTGCTCGTGCGCATGATGGCGTTCCACAACGCGCTGGAGCGCATCCCGTCGTCGTTGATCGGCCTCGGCTCGGACCACGTCCGGCCAAGGTCTTCGGTGACGGTCAAGAATGCCTCGGTAGTCGAAAAAAAGGTTGCCGCCGCGCGCTCCATACCTTCCTTTTTCGACCTCGGCACGGGCCGGGCGCAAAAGTCAATGCCAGCGATCGTACCGTCGGCCAGTTCGACCAGGTTCTGGATCATGGGCCGACCGCCGTTGGCGTATACGCCCTCGTACGGCTCGCACCATGTCATGGCGCCGTCGTCGCTGTAGGCAACCCCACTGCCCGAGACCGCCAGGATCCGCCCGCTCTTGAGCGGGATGCAGCCGCCCCGCGCCAGCGCAAACGTATCGTGACAGGCCAGCATCAGCTCAGGATTCGACATCGGGACGTTGCTCATCGCGTGGAAACCCTTTCCTCTCGGGGT
>CAUZBA010000504.1:0-2656 GCA_963577635.1 Phycisphaerae bacterium | reverse complement strand
TGCGCGTGGCATGCCGTGGTCGAACAACATCATGTCGTGCTGGATCATGCCCAGCCATGTCGGTTCCGGATAGGTTCCTGACCCGGCCGGTTCCTCACTGCCCTGAAGGGCCCTGCGCTGCTCGACGTACGCACGAGCACCAAGCGATCCGCCTTCCTCGTGGTTCCAGAGGGCGAAGCGGATGGATGGCTCAGTCTCGACATCCGTTCCACTGAAAACCCGCGCGAGTTCCATCACAAGCGCCGTTCCGGACGCGTTGTCGTCAGCCCCTTCGCCGAATCCACGCCCATCCATGTGGGCGCCTACGATGTACATTTCATCCGGGCGCGTCGTCCCGACCTTCGTGCAGTACACCTGCTCGCGCCGGCCGGGCGTGACGGGCTTCGCGTTGAGCGTGCGGAGGGCTTCGTCCGGCTGCGCCGCCGAATCGTTGTTGGGCGCGGTCCGCCTCGTGATGCCCCGCAGTCGGGAGCCGCCGACCGACGTCCTGATCTCGCCGCTCGCGATCACCGCCGCGGGCGGGGGGTCCGCACCCGGCGCCTGGGCCGGCCTGGGCGCCGGCGGATCAACGACAAACTGCATGCGCTCGGTCGCGCAGCCGTAACCGCGCAGCTGCGCGTCAATCCACTCGACGGCGCGCTGGTTGCGATCGGTGCCAGACAGCCGGTCACCGAACTGCGTCAAGGCTTCGATCGTCGCCTTGTAGCGCTCCAGATCGAGGCGCCCGACGAGCGCGGTCACATCCGGGTCGGGGGAACCGGGCTGCGCCGACGCGGCGGAAGTAGCGGTTGGCTGCTCTTCGACAGCAGGCCCGGCGCATCCCACGAGCAGGCCGCCGACTACGACAATGAAGGTTTTCCAGGACATATGGGCTCCGCCATCTCCGTCGACAGCGAGGGCCGGAAGTCATGGCCTGATCACCGCCGCGCGGCCTATGGTGTCTCAGCGGCGCCCGACACGAGCCTCTGATATTCGCGTGCGTCCGCCGGCGAACAGATCATCTCTATGAGATCGGTGTCGGACGACAACAGCCGCAGCGGCAGCCTGTCGCGACCCAACCACGGCTCCGTATAGGCTGTCGGGTCGTCGATTCTGACGGTCAGTTCCAGGGTGTCGAACGCCACGCGGCGGTATCGCTCCTCGACGCGGAGATCGGTACTATGCGGGTTGCCGGCGTTATCGAGCCAGGTCTGCTCGGTCAGGCCGACGGTCTGCACGACGAAGGTCTGGTCGTCCTCCCACGTGCCGACCGAGTATCCGTACCAACTCGGATCCGGATCCTCTGGAAGCGCCCGCCCGTCGGTCCAGATGACGCGCCATCGCTGCTCGAACATGTAGAGCATCAACACGCTGTTGGCGGTCTGCACGACCTGAAACGGCCGCAGCTCATAGAGCAGGTTGCGTGGAAAGCCGGCCGGCGCACACAAGATCGACAGCGGGTCGTTGACCTCCTCGAGTGGAGCGATCCTGGGTCCGTTTCCGGGCTTGTTGACGTTGGTCACGATGTTCTCGCCCCAGGGCGTGAGGGGCGCTGTCGTATGCCCTTGTCCCGAAATGCCCGCCGTGCCACCGTCCCAGATACCGGTCAGGTCGTAGCGAGGAACCGGAAGAGGCTGATCGGCGGTCCAAGTAAATCCGGTGTTATTCCACGGCTGCGTCTGCGACTGAGCGGTCCCGATCACGGAGAACGCGAGCGTCACGGCGAAGACGGTCATCGAGACAATGATGCATTTTGCCATGTCGGTCACCCCTCCGGTACGGGTTGCACGCCGGGTGCCGCCCCCATCGCGACCAGCGTCTGCCCGTTGGGCAGCACGACGGATCGGATACGTCCGACCGGCGTGCCGTTCTTCAGCGGTTCCACGGTCACGACGACCTCGTCCCCCGGCCTGAAGGCCGTCCGGGTCCATCCCCGCCTGGTCATGTCGGTCGGGTTCTGGGTCTCAACCATCCAGCTCGTGACCGTTCCGGTCTCATCCTCGGCGTCAAATCTGAGAAAGCAGTGCGGATTGGACCACGTCCACGAGGTGACCGTACCCGTTAGCGTGAGGCGCGCCTCGGTGTCGAAGCTGGCCGTTCCGTGATGTGCGAAGGCCGGCCCGGCCGCCAGAAGAAATCCCGCCACAACGAGGGCGATGCGACGCTGTTGTTGTCCCACGATAAGACCTCCGTCCGCGGTGCTCCTGGCCCGATCGCGCAAATCGCACCGCGAGGATCTGCACGTTGGCGATATGCCGAGGCGATACCCCTCAGGGGGTGCGTTCATCGCCGGTGGGTGTCCGCCTTTTCAGTTGACCGGCACGAACTTCTGAATGCGTTTGCCGGTCTCGACCTCGCCCGTGTAAATGTTCCCCATGGAATCGGTGGCGACGCCATCGATGAAATGGAACATTCCAGCCATGCGGCCGTTGTCGCCAATCGAGCCCACGGTCTCGCCCGACATGCGGTCGACGATCCAGACCTTGTTGTTCGCGCCGTCCGCCACGAAGACGTATTTCTGCTCCGGATCGGCCGAGAAGGCGAGGTTGTACACAGTGCCGCAGGGGCCATACATATCGTTGCCAGGCCCTCCGCATTCTGACCCTCGGGCCGGCGTCAAGGGATGAATCCAGAACTGCATCACGAACTCACCCTGCTTGGTAAAGACCTGTACTCG
>CAUZBA010000503.1:0-2665 GCA_963577635.1 Phycisphaerae bacterium | reverse complement strand
GACGCGTGAGGCGATCGCGGACGTCGCTGAACTGAGAGTCTTCGGAAAGATCGTGCATCTCACACGGGTCGTTGTTCAGGTCGAAGTGCTGAATCCGGTTGCCGACCGGGTACCAGATGAGTTTGTGTCCGTCGGCCCGCACCATGCGCATGGCCCTGTCATCCTCATGGTGCTCGCAGTAAAGGTGGTCACGCTTGACCTCAGAAACGAGCGAATGGCCTTCCACCGTGTCGGGAATCGGAATGTCGCACTGGTCAAGAAGCGTGGGCATCACGTCGCGGAGGGATGCGAGGCGGTCGTCCACCCGGTGGTGGCCGGCGCGCTCGTACCCGGCGGTGGGCACAAGGATCATGGGGATCTTCGCAGACCATTCGAACATCGGCGGCTTGCCCCACAAACCATGGTTACCGAGCATGTCGCCGTGATCGCTGATGAACATGAGGATCGTGTTATCGAGCAGGCTTTCTTCGCGCAGTGCTCCGATCAACAGCCGCACCTGATGGTCGATGTAGGTGCACTGCGCGTAGAACCCCATGCGAGCAGCCCTGATTTCCTTTTCACTCATCGGCGTCTGCGCTTCGCGATGAAGCTTTAGCGCATAGGGAAGCGTGTCGAAATCCGCGGCCCAATCGCCGATGAATGGGTCGTCCACTCCTGAGTCCCGGACCATGTCCAGGTAATCCCCGGGCGGCGTCACCGGTGGGTGAGGGGTGACGAACGAGCAATACCAGAGCCCGGGACGCGTGGGGTCCCGGCGCTGAATGACTCGGCACATCTCGCGCACGGTCCAGTTCGTGGGATGGCACGTCTCCGGCAGGTGCCACGGGCGCGTTGTGTAGACGTTGTTGCCCATAGCGTGCGTCAGTTCCTGGCCGGCGTATCCCTCACGCACCAGGAACATCTCGTAGTCGTCCATGCCGCCGCCGAGGTGGTGTCGGCCTTCTTCGCACAGAATGACGTCGTCGAACCCGATCCGGTTGCGCTGCGGATAAACATGCAGCTTGCCCACGGCAAACGCCTGGTAGCCGGCGTCACGAAACACCTGCGGCAGCGTGGGCAGATCGGGGTTCATCTCGCCGAACTCGTTGAACACACGGTCGCCGTGCGTCCGCGCCGACGTGCCCGTCATGAGTGCCCGCCTCGCCGGGATGCATGTCGGGGTCGTGGTGTACGCCTCCGTGAATAGCACACCGTTGGCGGCAAGCTGATTCAGTGTGGGGCTCAGGATGTGCTGGTGACCTCTCGCGCCCAAGAGCAGGCCGGGCCAGTGGTCCACGCAGATCAGAAGGACGTTGGGTCGGGACATAGTCGACCTACCGCGACGTTGTCAGGGCGTAACCGACCCACACCAGGGCAAGACCAAGGATCACCTGCACACCCACGTTGGCGCAGCCTCGAACATACTCGTCGTCCCGGAACATCGCGAACGTTTCGTAGGCAAACGTCGAGAAGGTCGTGAAGCCACCGAGGACACCGACCAGAGCGAACATGCGAATTTCCGGCCCGAACAGCTGCCGGGACTCCGCGAGTCCGGTTAATACGCCGATGACCAGGCAGCCCAGGAGATTGACCACGAGCGTTCCGTACGGAAATGTCGTGAGCGGCAACTGCCGGTGCACCAGCCCGCTCAATCCATACCGCGCCAGCGCACCGACGAAACCGCCCGAGCCGACAACCGCCGCATTGATCAGTGCCGTTCTCAATGCGAACATCCTAACGATAGAGCGGATTGGGATGATCGAAGCGACACCCGGCGTCCCACTTCGAACGCTGATTGCCGTGGGCCGGAATTCCGCCTGCGTCAGCGATCATTCGCGCAAGGTGCATCAGGTTCCACGTCATGAATGTCGTATTCCGATTGGTGAAGTCGTTCTCCGGGCCGCCCGAGCCCGGATCGAGATATGACGGCCCCGGACCTGCCTCGCCCAGCCAGCCGGCGTCGGCTTGCGGCGGGATCACGTATCCAAGGTGCTGCAGTGAATAGAGGATGTTCATGGCGCAGTGTTTCGCGCCGTCTTCGTTGCCCGTGATGAGGCAGCCGCCCACTCGGCCGTAGTAGGCGTATTGTCCGTGCCCGTTGAGGTCGCCCGAGATCGAATACAATCGCTCGATCACCTGGGTGCACACAGACGACTTCTCGCCAAGCCAGATCGGTGAGGTGATGACGAGCATGTGTGCTTCTTTCACCTTCTCATAGATTGCGGCCCAGTCATCCTGTGTCCAACCCTGCTGCTTCATGTCAGGATAGACGCCGAACGCCATCTGGTGGTCCACCGGGCGGAGCACCTCCACGGTGACGCCGTTGGCCTCCATGATGGCCTTTGAAATATCGATCAGCCCCTGAGTGTGCGACGTCTGCGACGACCGCTTCAGGGTGCAATTCAGAAACAGAGCCTTGAGATCGGAGAAATCCCATTCGCTCGATTCACACATTTCACGTTGTTCGGCGGACAGGGTCACTACGGCATCCTTTCTCGAAATAATCAGGTCTCCTGGCTGTCTGCACCCTCGGTTGCCGTGGAAGGTTCGGAGAACGGCTCCTCACTGACCGGCTTGGTCTCCTCGCATGGCCCCATCCTTCGAGTACGTGCACCGTACCAGAGGGCAGCCGGCGCGGCAGTGATGCCGTGCAGTGCGATGCTCAAGATTACCGTCGCCACTACCG
>CAUZBA010000502.1:0-2669 GCA_963577635.1 Phycisphaerae bacterium | reverse complement strand
CGGTCGTCCCATAAGCGCCTCAAGCACCTCGAGCAGGTCCGGTGAGTGAGCGATGCAGTGAAAATCCTCCAGCTTGTAGATCTCGTGGTAGACGTCGGTGTACCCCGGGTCGCCCTCGGTGCAGCGAGCGGAGAGGTTGGCGATGCCGTCGGAGGGATCGGTGCCGGCAATCAGCCAGCCGCCCTGCTGAATCGTGGTCATCATCTCGTGACGGAGGGAGAGCATTCGATCCCGGTTCAGGAGGGCTTTGATAAAGACGTACCCTTCATCCTGGAGCCGCCGACGCAGCTCATCGGGTGCGCCCAGGGCGTCATTGGATACACGGAACTCTGCAAGCTCGTTCATCGGAAGGCATGATCGTCAATTTGCAGCGAAAAACAAGAACTTTCGGGCGTCCGAAGCCTGAAACAAGGCAGTCCCAACGTTCATCAACTCGTTGAGTGACCTGCCGCTTGAACGCGCCTGGTTGAGAAGTCGCGGGTGAACCGAGGCCGGCTAGTCGGTTATGTCCTTCGCGCTCAAAGAATGGCTTCCAGGTAGGGACGCATGATCTTTTCAATGCGACAGACCCGTGCATAGTGAAGGAGGGGAACCTGGAGTCCCAACCGTACCGTGCAAGCTTGTCGTTCATTTGGGTTCCTTGCCGCTACGCATCAGGAATACGCGGTCGCTGTTGAAGAAACCGTCGGTGCGCTCATCGCGATAAGCGCCGCCGGCGATCAGGAGCCGGCCGCCCACCTCGGCCGCGGCCGCCCAGCTGACCGGCAGCGGCAGATCGGGTCCCCGGCGCCACCGGCCGCTGTCCGGCGCGTAGGCGAAGGTCTCGACCCGGCCACGACCGTCGCCCCGTCCTCCCATGACCCAGACCTCGCCGTTGAAGGCCGCGCACAAGGGGGCACTGGGAGGGGACGTGGGGTGTTCGACCTGGCTCCAAGCGTCCTGCTGCGGATCGTAAACGAACAATCCCGGGCACCGCGAGGCGGGGCCGGCGGCGATGTAGATCCTGCCGTCAAGCACGCAGCCGCTGGCCTGTACTACCGGACCCGGCGCCGAGGTGTGGCGTATCCAGTTCGTCTCCCCAGCAACAATGCTCAGCGCCTGGGGCGAGGGGCCCTCGTCGCCCGCGCCGCCGATGGCGTAGAGGCGGCCATCGACCGTAAGCGCCACGACCTGGCCGGCGGGATCCGGCAGCGGCGGACCGAGACGAAACTTTCGACTGCGCGGATCGTAGATTTCGACGGAGGCTGTCGGCCGGGTCCCTTCATCCGTTCGGATCAGACCGCCTAGGATCCAGAGCTCGCCATCCAGTGGGGCGATGCCCGAGTAGGCTTTGCCCGGCTCCAGCATGGGAGGCTCGACGCGCCAGGTGCCGAGCGCCGTGTCGTACGACCACACGTGATCGAGGTGGACCCACGTCGATGCGGGCCAGCCGAAGAAGGTCTTGCCTCCGGCGGTGTAGAGACGCTCGCCCTGGGGGGCGAAGATGTGGTCGTGATTGCCGGCCGGCATACGCGGTTGCTCCTCCCAATGCTCCTGCCAGGTCGCACGCAGTGCATCGGTGCGCAGGAGCCGGCCACCGGCCAGAATCCAGAACCGGCCGCGGCGGTCGTGCAGCATGGCCTGCACGGGACCCGTGCCGGTATCCATAACGGTACGCCACTGCGGTTCCTGTCCGGAGACCGCGATCAGTTCGCGGACGCTACCGTCTGCGAATCCGATGGAAACTTGACCTCCGGCGATGCGGGCGACGGCCGTGATCCCGGATTCAATCGGGCTTGAGAGTGCCAGATGCCCCTCCTTCGACCGGGGATCCACCCGAAGCACAGACCGCGACCGGCCGATCCAGATGTAGCCGGCGTCGTCGGCGCAGACCCCCTCCCACCGGCCGGCGGACGGCTCCGTCGACAAATCGATTCGCCGCCAGGCGTGCGGGTGCTGCCGGTTGAGAACGGCCAGGTCTTGTTGCGGTCCGTTCTCCGCGATGGCCCACGTGTTTCCGAAGGGATCGTCGCAGCGCGGAACGAGCGTCCAGCCCGGCGGCCCGGGGGGCGCCGTCTCGAATCGGCCGTCGCCATGCTTCACCGCGGGACAGCCGGCGCACCACAGATCTCCCCAGCGGGTCGCCAGCAACGCGCCGGGAGTTCCCCAAGGCTTGAATGCCGGCGTGCGCGAAACCGGGGCTCGGGCAGCTCGGCGCGGGTAGCGCACGATCTGCCCGTCCTGAGCGATCCAGACATCGCCATCGGGCATGATCTGCAATCCGTGGATGGCCCCCCGCTGCCACACCTCCCAACTTCCGGCGTCACCGGAGTTGCGGATCACAATCCCGTGATCGCCATAGACGGCGACGTACACCTGATCATCTCGATCCTCGAGGATGACGCCCGGACCTGTGGGGAGGCCCTCGTAGAGGATTTCGTACGCGTCGGATCGCGTGATCATGGCCGTCAACAGAAACGCCACCAACAGGGATCCGGCCGGCACCGCGATGCGCAACTTATGATCATTTGGATTTGGCATTTGGAATTTGTTTGAGGTCTGGGATTTGAGATTTTAGTGTGCTGAGTAAGGATCGGCAACATCCTTGGCACGCGGCAGGATTTTGCTGCTCCGTGGGAGGCCGCAGACGAAGCGTATTACGATATGCTGCGGAGGGAATTGACACAATG
>CAUZBA010000501.1:0-2673 GCA_963577635.1 Phycisphaerae bacterium | reverse complement strand
GCTGGCCTCGATGGACGGTCAGAACTTCTACGCCACCAGCGGCATCAGCCTCTACCATCTCGACGCGGTTGCCGAAACCGAGGCGCTCGTGGGATCGCTCTCCGGCCCCGATGCTCTGGGCCTCGAGTTCGGTGCCGCGACCCTCGCCTGCTTCGAGATCGTCAACGGCCGGCTGGTGCCCGTGAGCACGACCACCGGCGCCCCGCTCGGATCGGCGCTCGACCTGGGCGCCGCCGACCTGGGCACGATCGTCTTCGTCCCGGCAGCCCAGGATCCGGCACTGACACCGAACAACTACGAATAAATTCGGGACATACTCGCAACGGGGGCGGCAGGCCGTCCCGGGACATCAGCGATGCAGCGATGGTGTGCCGGGACGGTTTGTCGGTTGACACCGATTTCAGGCAACAGGGTCACATCGGCCTGGATGACGACACGAGCGAGAAACGCATTCGTGAGTTGATTTCTCCGGCATTCGCGACGGTATTCCGATGACGCGTCGCGACGGCGAGTCGTGAATCCCCCTCTGACTGAACATTTCACCCAACGCGCACGTCACGGCGCCCATCTGCCGCAACGTACAATGCCCCCGTGACCTTCCGATCATCCGCGAGCGATCGCGAGGACGTTGAACTGGCGCAAGACCGCAGACGCGTCACGCCGCGCAGCGCGCTGTTGGGGCTGGCGTGCGCCGCCTTCGTGGCGGCGTTCGCGCCGTACAACGATTTCGTCCTGAACAACACCTATTTCATCGGGAATCATTTCCCCATCGGCATCACGCTGATGATGGTCCTGCTCATCCTCTGCGTGAACCCGCTGCTCAAGCGGCTGATGCCGGGTGCGGCGCTGCGCTCGTCCGAGTTGATCACCGTCTGGGCCATCTGCCTGGTGGGTGCGAGCATCCCGACCACCGGGTTGCTGCGCCAGCTCATTCCGTGGATGGCCGTGCCCATCTATTTCAGCGTCGAACACCCGGAATGGAACGAAGCGCTGAACATGATCCCGGACTGGCTTTTCCCCACCAAGGATCCCGAGAACGATCGGGTCGTCGCTCGATTCTTTCTGGGCGCGAATGTGGGCGAGCCTGTCGTCGTTCCGTGGGACGCGTGGCGCAAGCCGCTGGCCATGTGGGCGCTCTACTACGTGCCGCTGTTCGCGGCGGTCATCCTCATCAGCGTTCTGCTGAGCCGGCAGTGGATCGTCCACGAGAAGCTGCAGTATCCGATCGCCACGGTGATGCTCGAGATGGTGGCCGACGCGCCACCGGGGCGCCGCCTCAACGCCCTGTTCGGCAACCGAAGAATGTGGATGGCCGCCGGGCTGGTCATGATGATCCACCTGGTCAACGGGCTGCATTCCTACTACCCGAAGGTGCCGGAGATCACCATCGGCTTCAATCTGCAATCCGTCTTCACCGAAGGCGTGTGGCAGCACTACTGGTGGTTTGTCCAGCGCGGCACGGTGTATTTCTCCATGATCGGCATCGCCTTTCTCATGGCCGCGGACGTGTCGCTGAGTCTCTGGTTTTTCCTGCTGCTGACCTGCACGATCGCCGCGTTCATGCGCTACGCGGGCATCCCGACGCACATGACATTCAGCCGAGTCACGCAGGGCGCGAACCTGGCCATGGGCCTGCTGCTGCTGTTCCTGGCCCGCCGGTTTTTGTGGTCCACGTTTCTCGCCGCGTTCGGTGGCGCGGGGCGGAGCGGCGATCATGCAGTCTACCGGTGGGTCGTGCGGCTGCTCGTGCTGTGCCTGGCGGTGTGCGTTGCGTGGCTGATCGTTTCGGGGTTGCCCGCGCCGATCGCCGCGATCCACCTGGGCACGGTCCTGCTGTCGTACATCGTCTTTTCACGGATCGTCGCCGAGACGGGCATGTTCTTCGTGGGCGGGAGCATCGGCTCTCTCGCGTGGCTGACCTCGAGCGTCAAAAGCCACGTCCTGTGGATCAACACCCTCTGGCTGAGCCGGGCCCAGGAGACGTTGATGCCGTTCGCGATCAACGCGATGCGCCTCGGCCACGAGGTTGCGGAGGGCGATCGAAAGCCGCATTCGGGTCCGGGCAATCGCCCCGCACCGCGCGGATTCGTCGGCGTTCTGTTCGCGGCCGTCGTCATCAGCATGATCGTGGGCACCGTCGTGTGGCTCTTGATCTACTACAGTCAGGGAGCGGCCCGCACGAACCAGTGGATCGCTCTGGGGTGGACTCAAAACATCCTTACCTTTCGGATGATGAAGTTCATCAAGGTCGGTCCGCCGGATGTCCTGGAAACGCTCGGGCCGATGTCGATCGGCGTGACATTGGTTTTCGTTTTCGGGTTCCTGCGCGCCCGGTTCGCCCGCTGGCCCTTCGTGCCCATCGCCCTGTGCCTGGGCATGTTCAATCCCCTGGGCCTCATGTGGCTTTCGATACTCATCGGCTGGACGTGCAAGACGATCGTCATGCGCACCGGCGGTGTGGCGCTGTACCATCGGTTGCGGCCCGTGTTCCTGGGTATGGTCATCGGTGAGGTCTTCATGGCCGGGCTGTGGATGGTGGTCGGCATCGTCGTGAGAATGAACGGACTCGAACTGGAGTCTTACCGAATCCTGCCCACCAACTGACGAACCAATGCGCCGTAAGGCGCGAGGACGCGGCGCCGTGCCCCGATTGCAAAAGATGCTTCCGTGTCT
>CAUZBA010000500.1:0-2682 GCA_963577635.1 Phycisphaerae bacterium | reverse complement strand
GACACTGGTGTCTGGCCCGGGTCAGCGCCACGTACAGCAGGCGGCGCTCTTCGGCCCTCACCTCGTCCTGGTTCCACTTCAACCGCTGCCGGATCCTCTCGGAGCCGACGTCGATCTCGGGAATTTCCAACAACCGGCCTTTCTCGTCCAAACGGGCCATGACGAACGGATCCGACTGCCCCCCGAAGACGTGCCACAGCGTGGGGCAATAGACAATTGAATACTCGAGGCCCTTGGACTTGTGGATCGTGCAAAGCTGGACCGCCGCGGCGTCGGTCTCCAACCGCAGTTGCGTCTCGTCGTCCCGTCCGCGCGCCGGTTCGGCCATCGATCGGTCGAGCCGGCGCAATAGTTGCTCGGGCCCCGTGTGCTCCGTAACGGCCCACCGGTGCAAGAGTTCGCCCAGGTGCAGATAGTTGGTCACCCGTCGCTCTCCAACCATCTGGCCGGCCAGGCGCGGCACGGTGTCGGCCTCGTCGAGCAGACGCCGCCACGCCGCAGCGAATCCCCTGTCGCGCCACAGGTCGTGCCACGCGTGAAACTTCCGGCTCCACCCGGACATCTGCTCTTCGTCCTGACGCAGGCGCAGCAGCGCGTCGGCGTCGAGCCCGAAGACCGGCGTCAGCAGAGCGCCCGCCAGGGCCCGGGCGTCGCCCGGTTGCAGCAGCGCCCGCAGGACGTGACCCACGGTGGCCGCCTCCGGCGTCTCGAAGACCGATTCGTCGGTCTGCAGCACCGCGGGCACACCGCGCTGCGCGAGTTGTTCCGCCATGAAGCGCAGTTGCCGGCCCGTTCGGCAGAGCACCGCCAGATCGCCCGGGGCGACCGCACGTTCGCCGCCATCGACATCGGACACCTTCGGCCTCTGACCAAGCTGGGCCACGATGTCCGCTCCTACCTGGAAGGCAACCCGCTCGAGCGCCTCGTCCTGGCCCGGCGTCTTGTCCGCATCGAGCCGGGGGTGACGAGGCACGAACGTGATCTGAAGCGCCGGCCCGCCCGTGAATCGATCGGCGTGGTGCGCCGAAACTTGGGGTAACGAGATCTGCGGATGCTCGAACGGATTCGGCACCGACCCGAACACGGCCTGGACCGCATCGACCAGCGACCCGTCCGACCTCCAGTTCGTTCCCATGGTGTGACGATTCGCCGCGGGGGTCTCTTGCGTCGCGGCCAGATAGCTGTGAATGTCGGCGCCTCGAAATCGATAGATCGACTGCTTGGGGTCGCCGATCATGACGAACGCGCGGCACGCGGAGTCTTTGGCTGTCGCCGCGGCATCCTCGAAGGCGCGCCGAAAGATGCGCATCTGGACGGGGTCGGTGTCCTGAAACTCGTCCACCAGGGCCACGCGGTAGCGCCGGCGCAGGCCGTCGAGCAGCAGCGCGCGGCTCGGTCCGTTCAGCGCCGCGTCCACGTCGTGCAGCAGATCGCTGAACGTCGCAATCCCTTCAATCTGCTTGCGGCGCTCGACGGCGGCGCGGACGGACTCCGTGAGCCGGGCGAGCATCAAACCCTGAGTCTGCTGACGGTGGGCACCTATTCGTGGCAGGTGGGCGATGACCGCATCGATCCGGTCGAAAACCTCATGACGAGGCGCGTCGGCGACATGGGCCTTCTTGGTGCCGCTGACGATCTCGGATTGGGCCAGACGACGCTGAAAAGGTTTGATTTTTCCGGCGTCGTCGCAGTCGAACGTCTCCGGCGACGGGTCGCCGACCAGGCGGTCCACGAAGTCAATGGCCTCCTGGATCTGGTCGGTCTGGGAGTGAGCGCTGTCGTACTTGTTCTTGTTCAGCCAGCCTTGTTCTCGCGCGTCGCGCAGGAGCTGACACGCTTGCGCTCCTTCCTCGTGCCAGAGGTCGGCCAGCGTTCGCACGCTGCGATCGAACTCACCCAGGAGCGGCGATTCGAGCAACGACTCGAGCTGATCGTGGTTCGGCACGACGTCGAACCCGGGGTTGTTCACGGCGAGAGATGCCGCGCGACGCATGAGTTGCGACAACCCTTTGTCGAGTGGAAGCCACTGCGCCATGGCCGGGTCGATCGCGGTCCACCAACGGCAGACGAAATCGGCGACCGCGTCTTCCACCAACGGTTCCTGGCTGGTCACGAGTTTGACGTCGAACCGGCTGCCCGTCTCGAACACGAGTTCCTGGAGGACGCGGTTACAGAAACCGTGGATGGTGAAGACCGGAGCGTGGTCGAAATCGAGGACCGCGGCCTCCAGGCGGTGGCGCACGATTCGGGCCGATGCGCCGTGCCAGGCGCCGGCATGCGCGAGCAGATTCACCAGGGTCTCGCCGGCGCCGTTGACTTCGGCCGCCCGCCGCGCGGCTTCGAGGGTTGCGCTGCGGCGCAGGATCGACTGCGCCTCATGCAGGCGCGTCCGCAGTCGATCCTTCAATTCAGCGGTGGCCGCTTCGGTGTAGGTGGTGACCAGCACCTGATCAACAGTGCAGTCCGTCTCGAGCAGGTAGCGTAGGAAGAGCGTGGCGATGGTGTAGGTCTTGCCGGTACCCGCGCTCGCGGCGATGCTGTGCACGCCCGCGAGGGGAATGCTCAGGGCATCGAACTGGCCCGAATCGTTTTCCGTCATGTCACGCCCCCGCAACCGTGTCGAACATCGGCTGACAAATGACCTGGAAGAGCCGCACGAACAGCGGCATCGATCCGCTGTCT
>CAUZBA010000499.1:0-2686 GCA_963577635.1 Phycisphaerae bacterium | reverse complement strand
CGGCATGCTGCTCACGGAGCAGCGGCTCGACGCCTCGCGCGATCTGGACGCGCTGGACGTCACGCAGGCGCTCGAACTGATCAACAGCCAGGACGCACAGGTCGCCGACACCGTTCGCGGGGCCATCCCGGTCATTGCCGATCTCGTACGGGCCGCGGAACAATCGTTGCGGCGCGGCGGGCGGCTGATTTACGTAGGCGCCGGCACCTCGGGGCGACTGGGCGTTCTGGACGCCAGCGAATGCCCCCCTACTTTTCACTGCGACCCGATGCAGGTCGTCGGCGTCATCGCCGGCGGTGACGGGGCCCTGCGTCGAAGCAGCGAAGGTGCCGAGGACGACGCGGACGGCGCTGCCGACGAGTGGCGCCGGCTCGGCGTGGGGCCGGACGACCTGATTGTGGGCATCGCAGCTGGAGGCTCAACGCCCTACGTGCTGGGTGCGCTGCGCGATGCGTCGTCCCGCGGCGCTCGCACCGCCCTGGTCTGCTGCGTGGGTGGCGAGGAACATCCGCCCCGAATCGAAACGGCGCCTGCTGAACTGCTCATCGAGCTTCCCGTCGGCCCCGAGGTTCTCACCGGCTCGACCCGCATGAAAGCCGGCACGGCCACCAAGATGGTCCTGAACATGATCAGCACCGCCCTCTTCGTGCGTTTGGGCAAGAGTTGGGGAAACTTGATGGTTGATCTGAAGGCATCGAATGCCAAGCTCCGCGACCGGGCGGTGCGCATCCTGCTGGAGCAGTGCCCATCTCTGGGCGGATCAAGGACGGCCGCACAGCAACTGCTGGAAAAGGCCGAGGGCCGCGTGAAGATCGCCCTGGTCATGGCCGGGCGCGAACTGGGCGCCGCCGCGGCACAGAAGCTCCTGGACGAAAACGAAGGCAGGCTGCGGCCGATTCTGGGGGCGCCGAGGGAACCCTGAAGGGAAGAGAGTTGTCAGGGGTCAGCCCGCCTGAGCCCTTCGTGCCACGCCTGCCCGCCCCGCCACGACGGGCAAGCTGTGGCGGGGCGGATCTTGCTACTGTGCGAAGTAGCCTTCGCTATGAAGCACGAGCCGCTACGCTTCGAGGTTCCTGGTTTAGGGAACAGAAGAGAAGCTTCAAGCAATTCCGGCCCCCTCGCCCTCTGGGAGAGGGTTGGGGTGAGGGTTCTTTCTACCTGGTGCAGTAGACATTGAAGTCCGCGTCGGATTTTCCGAAGGTCGTTCCGCAGTTGGCAAGCATGAGCAGCCAGGAATGTCCGCCATGCCGACAGGGTGGTTGGGCTGCTGGTTGAATAGGCTAAGCACCCTCACCCCGTCCCTCTCCCGGTGGGAGAGGGGGAAGTGCCGGGCGCCATTGAGATCTGTCTCCCACAAGTTATCGAGGCGACATGTGCTACTGAAGACCAAATACGGAACACTTCTGCCCCCGTACCCTGAACCCCGTATCCTGAACCCTGAACCCTCCTCCCTCACTCCGCCCGGTGCGTCGGCTCCCGGCCTTCCAGAACTTCCCACACGTCCTTGACGACCCAGCTCATGTTCTGCATCGCCTGGCGGGTGCGGGAGGCGATGTGCGGCAGCAGGCGCACGTTGGGCAGGCCGAACAGCGGGCAGGGGTTTTCGGCGCCCGGCGGCGGGGGCGGTTCGGGGTCGAGGACATCCAGAACGGCCCGGCCGCCCGACGGCGCGACCTCGGCCGCCCAGCCTGCCAGGGCGTCGGCTTCGACCACCATGCCGCGCGAGGTGTTGATGAGCAGGCACGTGGGTTTCAGCGCGGCCAGGGTCCGGCGCTCGATCAGGCCGCGATTTGCCGGGCGGCCGTCCACGTGCACGCTCAGGACATCGCTACGGGCCAGCAGCGCGTCCCGGTCCACGTATTCGAACGCGACTTCGGTCTGCGCCCGCAGTTGCGACTCCGAAAGCAGGTCGCAGGCCAGAACCTTCATCCCCAGGGCGCCGGCGATCCGGCCCAACCGCCGGCCGATGCGACCGAACCCGAGGATCCCCAGCGTCAGGGTATCGAGCTGAGTGCCCACCAGTTCGCGGCGGTGGCGGTGGAACGTGGCGGCGTCCACCGGGGCCTTCAGGTCCAGGCGCGGGCGCATCGCGTCGAGGATCAGGGCGGTGACGTACTCGGCGACGGCGGCGGTGTTGGCGTCCGGGCTGTAGACGACCGCGACGCCGCGGCGCCGGCAAGCCTCGAGGTCGATGTTGTCAAGGCCCACACCGGCGCGGCCCACCACTTGCAGCGCCGGGGCGGCTTGCAGAAGCGATTCATCGACTTGCGTGTAGGTTCTGACGACCAGCGCGTCGGCTGCGCCGAGCAACTCGGGCGAGAGGGCGCCGCGGCCCTGCGGGCACTGCACGACCTCAGTCCGCGCGGCCAGCCAGGTCACCGCGGCTGGGTCGAGTGTCTCGGTGATGACGACCCGGGGCGTATGGCCTGGACGGCCTATTGGAAATACTCGGCGTTCTTCTCGGTGAAGGGGGCCCAGTCAGCCGGCAGGTCTTCTTCAGGGAAGATGGCCTTGACCGGGCACTCATCGACGCACAGACCGCAATCGATGCAGGTATCGGGGTCGATGTAGAGTTGCTCGGCCGCCTCGAACTCCGCTTCGTCCTTCGTGGGGTGAATGCAGTCCACTGGGCAGACATCGACGCATGCCGTGTCCTTGGTCCCGATGCAGGGTTCGGCAATGATGT
>CAUZBA010000498.1:0-2697 GCA_963577635.1 Phycisphaerae bacterium | reverse complement strand
CTTACATGGTCGCCAGTCAATAGAGAGTTACTGGAGCTTCACGAGCACGAGAGAGTGTGTGTGTTCAACCATATCGGGAACAGAAATGAAAATTACCAAGACTGAGATTTTTGTCCTCGGCGATCGGGAACATGGGCCGCCAGGGGACCAATCTCGCATCGACGGGCTCGCCTTTCTGCGCATTCACACCGACGAGGGGATCACCGGACTGTCCGAGATTTTCTGTGTGCCCCCCGGCGTTGCGCGGGCGATCCTGGACGGTCCCGAGTCGCTCTTCGGCCGCGAGCTGATCGGCCAGGACCCGGTGACGCCGGAACGGATGTGGAATCGCCTTTACGAGCGCATGATGCACGCCAACCGGCGGGGCTGGCTGATCATCTGTCTCGGGGCGGTCGATGTGGCTCTGTGGGATATCTTCGGCAAGGCGCTGGGCAAACCGGTCTATGAACTGCTCGGCGGCGCCGAGCGCAGCGATGTGCAGGTCGTCGAGGACCGGGAGCGGCGGTCGGTCGTACCGTACTGCACGATCATCTCCGATGGCTGGGACCGCGACTCCGTTCTCAAGGAACAGGTGGATCGGGTGGTGAAACTGCGTGAGCTCGGCTACCGCGCCTTCAAGGTGGAGCCGATGAAGCAGACGCCGGACACCGTCGTCGACATCGCCCGCTTGACGCGCGATGCAGTTGGTTACGATGTGATCCTCTGCGTCGATGTGGGTTATATGTGGAATGATGTGGGTGTCGCCACCAGGGTCATGGACCGACTTGCCCAGTACGACATCTTCTTTTTTGAGACGCCATTCCCGGTCGATTCGATGGAGCCGTACGAGAAACTGACGGCGTCGTCGCCGATTCCGATCGCCGCCGGCGAACACGCCACCACCAAGTGGGAGTTCGTCGATTTCATGGATCGTGGCGGCATGCTCGTGTGCCAGCCGTACATGACGACCTGTGGCGGTCTGACGGAGGCGAAGCGGATTGTCGAGCTCGCCAAGCCGCGAGGGGCTCTGGTTTGTCCGGGCAACTGGTCGACGCACGTACTCGGCGCTGCCACCGCACACCTGGCGGCGTTTTCGCCGATCACGCCCATATTCGAATCGGCGGCCAGCGAGGTGTACTGGTCACCGCTGCGCAAAGAGCTGCAGGCGATCGGGCTGCCGGTCGTCAACGGTGAAGTCGCCTTTCCGACAGCGCCCGGAATCGGCGTCGAGCTGCCGAAAGAGCTCGTCGAGGGGTTCCTGGTTGCGCCGGACCAACCGTGGCATCATCACGAGGATCATTCCCAGTACGAGTGAGGGGTGGGTGCAAGACAGAATGAAAGTCACCGAAGTCAAACTGTTCATCGTCAACAAGCCGGGGTCAGTCGCCTGGGGCCAGGGGAACAAGAACAACTACATCATCGTCAAGGTGCTGACGGATGAAGGGCTCTACGGGGTTGGCGAGGCCTTTCACAGTCTCGAAGAGCCGGTTGAGGGCTGCATCGCCAAATACCGCCGTTGGCTCATCGGCCAGGATCCGACGAGGGTGATCCGCAACTGGGAAGCGCTGTACCGGGGCCTGCGCTACCCGGCGGGAACGGCTGAGTTGTCAGCACTGGCAGCTGTGGAGCAGGCGCTCTGGGATATTTCCGGCAAAGCGTGCGGCCTGCCGGTGTACAAGATGCTGGGCGGTCCGTGCCGCGACAAGATTCGCGTCTACGCCAGTCGCTGGCCGGATGCCTGTGAGGGGCTCCCCCTCGATGAGCAGGCGAAGGTCGTCGTCGAGCACGGCTGGACGGCCTTCAAATACAGCCCCCAGGTCTGGGACTACGAGGCGGAACCGCAACCGAGTCTGGGCATCCGATCGCCGGAGAAGTCGTCGTGGCAGTCATTGCAGGAGGAGATCGAGCGCGTGCAGATCGTCCGCGAGGCAGTGGGGGACGATATAGATATCTGTCTCGACTATCACGGACGCAGCTTCAGCGCCGCTGACGCCATTCGGCTGGCACGGGCGATCGAGCCCTTCCATCCTTTTTTCCTCGAAGAGCCGGCGCTGACCGAGAATCCGGACGCCCTCGTCGACGTCAAACGACAGACGAGCATCCCGATCGCCGGCGGCGAGCGGGTCATCCATCGAGATGTCTTCAAGCAGGTGATCGAGAAGCGGGCCGTCGACATCATTCAGCTCGAGCCGACGGCATGCGGCGGCATTCTGGAGACCGTCAAGCGCGCTGCCATGGCGGAGCTCTATCACATCATGCTGGCGCCCCATCAGGCCTGCGGCACCATTGCCCTCGCCGCCTGCGCCCATATCGATGCGGTGGTGCCGAATTTTCTGATTCAGGAGTGCAACGTCGATCCCCAGGCGGACTTCGAGCGCGAGCTCTTTTGCGGCGGCCCCACCATCGAGAATGGCTGGATGGCGCTGCCGGAGGGGCCCGGGCTGGGTGTCGATTTCAACGAGGATGTGGCGCTGGCATATCCGGCCAAACCGTGGGATCGACCGGTCATCATCAACCCGGATGGATCGATCGGTCTGGAATAAGGCCCGTCCACCATGACCGAAGCGGAGATCGAGAGCTGCTGCCAGGAGATACTCAGCGTCGGGTTCTGCATCATCCGCAAGCTCCTGCCCGTCGGGGTTATCGACGAATGCGCTCGCGCCTTCGAGCCGATTCTCGACGCGCACATGGACGAGATTCGCGAGAAGCCGAATCGTG
>CAUZBA010000497.1:0-2708 GCA_963577635.1 Phycisphaerae bacterium | reverse complement strand
ACCGGCGGCCGACCTCGCAGAAGCTGATGCATAACTTTTAGATACTCACTGCCGCCGAGTTCCGCGACAGTTTCACCCAAGAGCACGACGACCGAACCAGCCCGACGGAAAACCCGCCCGACGACACGGCTCGCATCCTCAATCACCCCCACCACACCAATCACCGGCGTCGGGTGGATCGCCTCGCCGTCAGTTTCATTGTACAGACTGACGTTTCCCCCGACGATCGGAATCTGAAGCGCTCGACATGCCTCCGCGATCCCGTCGACTGCCTGCGCGAACTGCCACATTATCTCAGGTCGTTCCGGGTTGCCGAAGTTCAGGCAGTCGGTCGCCCCCACTGGTAGCCCGCCGGCGCAAGCGACATTGCGCGCCGCCTCGGCGACGGCCAGCATTGCGCCCTGGCGGGGATCGAGAAAACCGTAGCGACCGTTTCCGTCGACCGAGAAGGCGAGCGCGCGCCTCGTCCCCTTAAGGCGTACGACGCCAGCGCCCTGCCCAACTGGCAGCAGTGTATTGGCGCGCACCATGTGATCGTACTGACGGTAAACCCAGCGCTTGCTCGCCAACTGTGGTGAAGCGAGGAGCCGCCGTAGTGCGTCGGCCGGCGCGGGGCCGTCGCCGAGCGACGCGAGGTCGATCGTCTGACGCGCCACTAAATCAGCCGGCTCGCACATCGGCCGATCGTAGCGTGGCGCGTCATCGACCAACGCTCTGTTCGGCACCTCGGCGACCAGTTCGCCGCCGTCTGTCACCCGCAGCAAACCGTCGTCGGTAACGCGCCCGATCTGCGCCGCGTGTAGATCCCATTTCGCGAAGATGCGCTCGACCTCCGCTTCTTGGCCGCGGCGAACGATGAACAACATCTGCTCCTGCGATTCCGACAGCATGATCTCGTACGGCGTCATTCCGGTCTCGCGCTGCGGCACCTGCTCGATATCAATCTCGATCCCTACCCCGCCACGCGCGCCCATCTCGCACGTCGAGCAGGTTAACCCGGCGGCCCCCATGTCTTGGATCCCGACCAAGGCATCGGTGCGCATCACCTCGAGACAGGCCTCAAGCAGCAACTTCTCCATGAACGGATCACCCACTTGGACGTTAGGGCGTTTCTCGGCCGACGTTTCATCGAACTCCGCTGAAGCCATCGTCGCACCGTGGATACCATCGCGGCCGGTTTTGGCGCCAACATAGTACACCGTGTTGCCGACCCCCTCGGCCCGGCCTCTGATGAGCCGGGCACCCGCTTCATCTCCCGCTTGGCTGCGCGCGTCGGTCCGCACAACCCCCAGACAGAACACATTCACCAGCGGGTTCCCCGCATAGCTCTCGTCGAAGGAGATCTCGCCGCCGACCGTGGGGATACCGATGCTATTGCCGTAGCCAGCGATTCCGGCGACGACCCCTTCGACCAACGAGCGTGTCTTCGGCTCATCGAGCGGCCCGAACCTGAGCGAGTCGAGCAGAGCAATCGGACGCGCTCCCATCGTGAAGATGTCACGGATGATGCCGCCGACCCCGGTGGCCGCGCCCTGATACGGTTCGATGAAGGAGGGATGGTTGTGCGACTCGATCTTGAAGACGACGGCCAGCCCGTCGCCGACGTCGATCGCGCCGGCGTTCTCTCCGGGGCCCTGTAGGACCTGCGGCCCCTCGGTCGGGAGCTTCGCCAGGTGGACGCGCGAGCTCTTGTAGCTGCAATGCTCCGACCACATCACGGAGAAAATACCCAGCTCCGTTAGGGTCGGCTCTCGGCCTAGGATGACGAGGATCCGCCCGTACTCGTCGACGGTCAGGCCATGCGCTGCGATCGTTGCCGGGTCGATCATAGTCCTCAGCTCGCCTCGCCTACTAGCGTTTCCCCATGCATCGCTGCCCGATTAAGGCTTCCAGCACGCCTGCCACGCCGAGCGCCCCGGCCAGAAGCCAGCGGACCGACGGCGCAACCGGCACGATCCCAAACCCGACAACCGCGGCCACCGCCAGCATCAGAACCGAGAAACCCAGAAACACCCACCCCATCCGCACACGCGCCGCGGGGTCTAGCATCGTCAGGTCACCTGCGCGACGCCGGTTTCCGCCAACGTCGAGACCACCGACTCCAGGATGACGCGGCCGTCGGCGCTGCCGAGCGCCACCTCGCACGCACGCTCAGGGTGTGGCATTAGGCCGACCACGTTCCGGCGTTCGTTGCAAATTCCAGCAATCGCGTCAGTCGAGCCGTTAACGTTCCAGGCCTCAGCTAACTTGCCAGCTGGCGATGTGTATCGAAAGACGATCTGCTGGTTCGCCTCGAGCGCACGAATACCGGCGGGAGGCACGTAGTAGTTGCCGTCGCCGTGCGCAATCGGGATACGGAGCACTTGTCCTGCGCGTGCGTTCCGCGTGAACGGTGTGTCGGTCGTTTCGACCCGCATTGAGACATGCTCGCAGATGAACTTAAGGTCGCGGTTTCGGTGCATCCCTCCAGGCAGCAGCTCGGCCTCAAGCAGCACCTGAAATCCATTGCAGATCCCGAGCACTGGGCCACCGCGGTCGGCGAACTCGGAAACCCGGCCCATCACTGGCGAGAAGCGGGCGATGGCGCCACTCCGCAGGTAGTCGCCGTAGGAAAACCCGCCGGGAAGCACTACCACGTCGGCACCGCCGAGGCTGGTCTCCTTGTGCCACACGAACTGCGCCGCCTGCCCCATCACGTGCGTGACGGC
>CAUZBA010000496.1:0-2715 GCA_963577635.1 Phycisphaerae bacterium | reverse complement strand
AGTCCTCTGACATACGGCCGCTATCCGAGCACATTGACTTATGAAGTCCTGCTCGCTCTTGCCATCACGCACGGCGATTTAGGCCGCCCGCATCAGCTCATCGTCAACGGCACGCCGAGCAGCTCCTGGCCGATGGCCTGGATGTCGGCATCGGGGCCGGTCAGGACGTGGGTGATGGATGCTCCGGTGCGCGTCGCCGGCGTCCGGCCGACGATAACCGCGGGGTCGTGGTACTCCATTTCACCGACCTGGCCTAATCCGTTGTCGTCGTTGTAGGCCTGGACGCAGTCGCCGCCGGTGCGCTGTTCGCGCGGGCGGGCGAGCGGCAGGTCCACGTACGGCGCACCGGGTTGCGGCGCCAGGATACGCATGATCAGGACGCTGCGGCCGCCGCCAAGTGCGCGGAGGTAGGCCATGCGCCCCGTGGTCTCGTCGGCGGCGATGCCCATCTTGATCTGGCGCCCGGCGTCAATGAGGAAATAAACGGCACGATCGCCGTGGCGCACGTGCTTGTCCCCGAATGCACCGAAATAGCAGTTGGGCTCTGAGGCTCTGCCCGTGGTAGGACAGACGAGCGTGCCGGTGGCTGGAAGCTGCAGGATGTCCCACGCGCCGGCCACCGCGCCTTCATCACCGCCGGTGGCGGTCAGCGTGTTGCGAATCGAAAAGCTCAGACGCTTGAGCGAATCGGGAAAGATCGTGGATGGCTCGGTTTCTACTGAAATCTGCCGCTCCACGCGCAGTTCGATCCGTTTGTCGTCGCGATGATCGGTCAGCGACATCTCGGCCCGCAGGTGCAACCTGCCGCTGTCGGAACCGACGACTTCGTAACGGCCCGGGTCTACCTCCGGGTCAAAGATATAGGTGGCAAACGGATCGGATCGCGCCACATCGACATCCGGCCAGTGATAGGCGACCTCAGGTGATATCCACAGCCGATCTCCGCAGAACAGCACCTCACGCTGATCGACCACCCGCTTCATCGCGTCAGGATCTTCCGCGTCCGGGTGGTGCCACAACGCATTGCCTTGGACGCCGTCGATGGCACAGCCGATGATGCGCGCCCCGTAGGGCAGGAGCAGCAACTGTCCGTCGCCTGCGTCCAGCGTCATGGTCTGAGCGCTCGCGGCAGAGACTGCCGCGGTGATTCGGTCCATCCAGTCGGTCATCCGGGTCGCTCCACTGAAGCTTGAATCACCGGCCGGGCCGGTGATTTAAGCTGGATGGACGGTCAACAGATCAATTCGCGGCGGCTTGCCTCGCCGTGCGACCGAGGCGGCCGGCCGTCGATGCTGATCCAGCGGTCGTCAGCGGGCTCGCCGGCCAACTGGTAGCGCGAGTCGGTGGAGAGACGGATACGTTTTCCGTGGTTGTCGAGGCCGCCGTGGATGCTGTAGACGGAAAACACCACCAGGTCGCCCGCGTGAAACTCCCGGGTCAGCCAGCGCAGACCCAGCGATGCGCGCAGCCGCACGGGGTCTTTCGTCAGGACGCCGTACATCGGATCCTGTGGCTTCGCTCGGCCGCTTTCGTCGAGTCGATTGGCACAGAAAGTGTCCACGTCCCTGCTGCCATAGTTGTCGCGCAGCTTGTCGAGTTGGTTCGACTTCTCCATGAGGATCAGGCCGCCGTCTTTGAGAGACACATCACCGATCGGCGTCCAGGAAGTGTACAGCCGCGGCGTGCCTCGTCCCATGTACACGACGTCGCAGTGCGGGTACGTGCCCTTGCCGGGAGGTACCGACCTGCACCAGGTGTAGTCGAAATGGCGCACCGGCCCGCCGAGCAGCCTTTCATAGAAGCGGATCATCCGACCCGAATAGAGCAACTTCATGAGGGGCGGATTGTCGTGTGCCAATTGCGGCATGAACGCCGCGGGCGTCCCGGCGCGATAGACCGCCTCGATGATCGGTTGATCGGGGACGAGCATGTCCAGGGCGGCAAGCTTCTCGCACATCGCCGACCGCGCGGCCATGACTTCGTCGCGGTCGAGATACCCGGGCAGGTAAAGATACCCTTCGACCTCGAGGCGATGTCGCAGTGCTGCAGCGTCATTGATCAGGTCAATGCTCGACCGCATCAGCGCGAACGCCTGCGCCGAGGTGTCCAACTCGTGCTCCTGAAAGGTCATCTTTATGGATGGTGGTGCAATCATGAACAACTCTATACCTGTCGATCCCTATCGAAGGTTCTCGATTCAATTCAATTTATCCCACCCGTCTATGGAGACAATCATAGCTCTTGGACATGCCACAATCAACGTCTCGATCTGCTGCGGCAGCACGGACCGCGTGTCGCCGAAGACTGCAGCATCGTCACGCCGACCGGCTTCGTCCGCTGTGCTGTGCGAGATGTGACTCCAACTTCTCGGCCTCCATCGGTTCGGCCAGGAACCGGCCCTGTCCGCAGTCGCAGTCGAGCGCCTGGAGCAGGGCGACCTGGTCGCCGCTCTCGACCCCGACGGCCACGACGGTCATGTCGAGGTTGTGCGCGAGGCCCACGACCGCCTGCACGATGGCCGCGTACGCGCGCTGGACTCCGAGGCTGGCCGTCACCGATCGATCGATCTTCAAGACGTCGATGGGAAACCGGTGCAGCCTCGTCATGGCCGAATGCCCCTTGCCGCATCCGTCCATGGCAAGGCGCACGCCTGATTTGCGAAGATGGGACAGGTACGATGTGTCTTCTTCGCGCATGTCGAGGAACACGCTCTCG
>CAUZBA010000495.1:0-2726 GCA_963577635.1 Phycisphaerae bacterium | reverse complement strand
GGGCGCCGCGGCCGCGGCGATTCCACGGACTGTTATCCCGCGTGCCTCGCGGTATAACGTTCCTGAGAAAGTACCGATTTCGGAGTGTTATGCTGCATCCTCCAGCCGCATAACGTTCCCACCGATTGGCGATCCCCTGACCGGAAGCACGATGTTTACATCAACTTAGACGAGCAAAGGTCCCCAAGGCCGCGGAACGTTATCCAGCGAGAGGTTGCGTGGCAAGGTTCCGGTGCTTATGCCGCATGGCACGGGAAAGGTTGGCGTCACGTCGGTCGCACCCTCCCCCGCACCACGCCGACCACGCCCAAGCCCCCGAGCAGGGCCAACCCCATCCAGGCGGAGGCGGGGCGCCAATGACGGCCGCGGCGCAAGTCTGGTCCGTCGTGATTCAGCGAGGGCATGGGGGGAGATGCGACAACTCAATCTACTTCTTTAACCCCGCGTGCATTTCTCAGAAACATTTGTGGGTGACATGCGCGGCAGCTGTTAGCAACCTTCTTAGCTCGCATCACCAGCCGAAGTACGTCCACCACTGGGCGCCGGGCTGCGGTCCATTGGGCACGAAGGCTGTGTTGGCGGGATTCCCCTGGGCCGCGGCCGGAACAAACGGAAACTCGTATCAGTATGCGCCTGCTGCTTGGCGCTCGACGACCAATTCCATCGATTCAGTGATGACGTGGCCGTCGTAGAAGGAGATCGTGTCGAATCCTCAGGAGCCGACGTAGACGTACACCTCCAGCTCGTCAATCGTCACCGTCCCTTCCAGCGTCCCGTTCGCCGCGCGCCGGGTTACGGAAAGCTCGTTGTCCCCGTTGACGAGCATGGGATCCCTGTCGCCGCGAGGCACGTCGATGACGTAGAGGTGAAACGGGCCCATCTTGCGGCCCTCGTACTCGTTCTGGCCGTCGGGGTCGGCGACGCGCGTCACCTGCATGTCCTCCACCTTGCGGCCGTTGAGCTCGATGAGCAGCGTCTCGGAAGCATCGAGGCCGACCGCCTTGAACTGGACGACCGCCCGCAGATCCGGATCGGTCAGGTCCTCGCACACGCGGAAGGACTGACCGCCCGCCGGCTCGGCCTGCGTTAGATTGATCCGCCTGTCCTTGTCGTAGCCGGTGGGAGCGCCCTGGTCCCACATCGTGTGGAAGAGGTAGTGGCGGTCCCGCGCCGCGACGCGGGCCGGGTCTGCCAGCTCCCGGAGCCACCCGAGTGCCGCCGGCCACCGCACGCCGCTGCCCTCGTAGCCGGGGCTGCGACGCTTGTCCCAGGTGTACATGTAGTTGTAGGGCGAGATGCCGTGTGCGCCGCGGGCGTAGAAGTTCTGCGCCGCGGCGCGGTAGTTGATCAGCTTCATCAGGTTGCGCTGGTTTCCCCGACCGATGAGGGGGTGAATCGCGGGGTAGACCTCGCAGTCGGTCCCCTCGGTCAGCGTCACGAAGTCCTCGACCCTCGTGTCGATGTCGGTGTGAAAAAAGTCGGAGGGCACGATGTAGTCGACAAGCCCCTGCTTCACCCACGCCGCGACGTCGAATCCCAGGCCCCGGCACTCTTCCAGCGTCGGCGGCACGCGCACGCCGAAGCGCAGGTGCTTTGCGCCCCGCCGCCGGGCCGCGTCGTCCAGGAGCTTGCGCACCTTGGCCGTCATGTCCGTCAGCAGTGGGGCGTTCCCCTCGGCCTCCTCGCGGCTGAAGACATGGCACCATCGCATGTAGTCGAACTCGATCCCGTCCACGTCGTAGCGGCCCAGCAGCTCCTCGATGAACGCCAGCAGCTTCGCGCGCACGCCCTCGTGCTTGTAGTCGAGGCCGCCGCGGTAATCCTCGAGACGCCACTGCGGGTGCTCCTTCCAGAACTCGGCCTTCACCGCGTGCCCGTGCCGGTCGTTCATCCGAAGGCAGGCGAGAAAGGCGATGCCGCGCTCGCGGCAGCGATCCATGATCACCCGCATCAGGTCCACGTCCGCCGCCTTCAGCTTCTCCTGCCACTCGGCTGAAAAACCCCAGCGCGTCGTCGGCAGGACGTCCGAGGAAGGCAGGTTGGCGCGAAAATTCGCGAAGACGACCTGCACGTAGCTGTCCACACCCGCCCGGGCGTGCTCGTCGACCGCGTCCTCGAGAAGCCGCTGAATGCCGGCCACGTCCTTCTCGACCCGATGGCCCAGGAGGCCGAGCTCCAGCGACCCTCCGTCCCAGTTGATCAGGACGTGCTTCTCTCCTTCGGGCTTCGGACTCATTTGCGATTCTCCAGTGGTGGGCGCGGCAAGTGCCGGAACGATCGTGACCAGGCACAGCAGCGCCGTCCTACTCCAGCCAGTGCCTGCCATCGTCAGATCTTTCCCTTGCTGATCAGGTCGCGCGCCAGGTCGCGCTGGTACCGGTGCCAGTGCTCCACGTCCCGCTTGACGTGCGCCGTGTAGTAGACCGATCCGATCGCCCGGCGGTGGCGGCACGTGCGGCATCACCATTCAAAACCTCCATCCAGATTAGCGACGTGGCACGGGGCCAGCAACAGTCACGCGGCCCGCATTCTCCTGCCCTTGCCCCCTGAAACTAGTCCATGTCGAATGTCAGTGAATTTGTCATGGACGCATTCAGGAAATGGCAAGGATCATGGCCAAGAAACGGCAGGGCGCTGAGCAGATCATCCCAAAGCTGAGGGAGGCGGAGGTTGAACTGGCAAGAGGACTGAAGGTCCCGCAGGTCTGCAAGAAGCTTGAGGTGACC
>CAUZBA010000494.1:0-2726 GCA_963577635.1 Phycisphaerae bacterium | reverse complement strand
CGAGTGACGAGTGGCGCAAGCGTGCCTTATTACGCTTGCGCCACTCGTCACTCGACACCCGTCACTCGCGTTGTTTCGCCCCGCGGACCAACGCGCAAAAGGAATCAGGCCCGTCAGGGGACGAGGCGGTAACAGCGATGTGCAGTGTGGGGGCACTGCGCCCTGGCTGTCCGCCCGTCCCCCGTGACGAGCTGATCCTTTTCACCCCTGCGCCCCTGACGGCCGTTTGGCCGCCATCGCTGTTTACAATGCACACAGCGTGCCACGCCGGCGACAACAGCGCCGATTACGGCCACAACATGAGTCAAATTATGGACTTAACTACGTTTGAAGTGCTTGGGATGCGTTTGGCGATGCGGTCATTGTTTGGGGGATAGTGCGCACGCTGTGTCCCCAGATTGGAAGTCGCAAGGCTAGAGCGTTTTCCATCCACTCGTAGCGTCCTGAGCTGGCTGCAACTGCGCCTTGCTTTGTCGTGCTGCATCGACGACCCGCAGCGGGGTCGCCTGCTCCCGCCTTCGCGAAGCCCGCTACGGCGACCGCAGACTTGCGACTGTTCAACCCAGCGCGCGTTCAATCTCAGAAATCTTCAGGGCTAAGTCCTTTGCCGATTCGCACGCGGGTCGCTTCGGATCCTTCGGCTGAAAGACCGCGCGGGTCAGACGGGCCAGTTCGTGTGCCTCGGCGCTGTGCTGGTCGTAGCGCACCAGCCCTTCGAAGTCCAGGTTCGCGTGTGGACGATTCATCTGGAGGACGAGGTAAAACAGGTCCACGGCCTTGTCAATTTTCCTGCAGCTGTTGACGAACAGTCGCGAGGTGAGCCGCCCTTCGTCCCGGTACCGTTGCAGGTCCTTCTGAATCTGTGAAGTCGAGAGCATTTCGTGGAACAGCGTGTCGAGCAGTGGGTTGCGGTCGAAGCGCTCGCCGACGCGCACCGCCGATCCGAAATCCACGAAGCCGACACCGCGTTCGGTGATGACGAAGTTGTCCAATCGCAAATCCATGTGGATGAGGCCGACGTGCTCGTGCACGATGTGCAGCAGGGCCGAGCTCTGGCGGGCGAATTCCAATTGCGTCATGGGTCGGCCGCCCAGGCGAAGCCAGTTGAGCGTGACTTGGCGCACCAGGCCGTGGTCGTCGGTCTCGAAATGCAGGACGGTGGGCACCCGGTCCTTGCACTGATCGGGGAGATTCCGCTGGAGGATCTTCAGAAAGGCCGTCTCGCGTGTCAGAAAGGGGGGGGGGAAGACCTTGGTCACCAGCTTGCGCGCGCCCCGTTCCACCTGGCGGGCATCGGCGTCGGGGCAGTTCTGCGTGAGTCTGCGAACGGCGTTCTCGTAGCTCGGCACCTGCTTGAGGACGACGTAGTGATCGTCGGCGTTCGGGTCGGGCACGAGGCCGACGTCGTAGGTGTATCGATCGGTGGCATCACCCGATCGGGTCAGGGCGGTTTTGCGCGCGACGAATCCATAATATTTTTTGCCAAATCGTGCCGGAGCCATCGGGGATGCGGTCTGCAGATCACCTGCACGTCGGTTTCGACCAGGAAGTCGTCGCAGTTCCGGTATCGGCCGATGAGCTGCTCGGTGTCACGTGCCCGGGAAGAGACGAAGACGAACTGCCCGCCCCATCGCAGCCGGTCGAAGACATAATCGACGTCACACCGATCGCCGGACGTGGCCACGAGATAGTCCGCCGCATTCTGCTCGTGCGATGCGCGGCCACGACGGTAGCGAGCGGCGCGGGCATCCTTGCCGAGAACGCGTTCCGCGGCGATTGACAGATCCTCGTTTCGATCCGGCCCCACATCCATCGACGCCTCGCCGCGGGCCGCGACCGCCACGTTTCGGTTGGATCGAGCGATGAGTTCGACTCAGCGACGTAGGACGTCATGGGGCCGCCGATGGGGTGGGGCTCAACTCGCCAATGGATGCCGCCTGGGGCGAGCCGTGATCCAAATCTGGCGACGACGCATGATCGGCGACGGCCAGCGACCGCGGGTGTGAATCGCCGCCAAGTGCACGGGCCGCATCGGGCGGCGTAAAGGCGACGGTCACGTGAGCGCCCACGAGAAGACCGCCAAGGTTCTGGATCTTGACGCGCACCAGCCGCGTGTCCGTCTTTGGATCGATGACCGACGAAAGGCTTTCAATCCGGCCTTCGATCGGTGCGGCATCGTTGCCGCTCTTCGAGGTGACCCAGGCCGAGGAGCCCGTTCCTAACTCATAAGTCCGTTCGGTGGGGATGTTGGCATCGATCCATAGTTCTTCGCTTCGGATCAGGCGCAGGATGGGGTTCTGCGAATCGACCACCTGTCCCGTGGACACGTCGAGCCGCCCGACGGTGCCGTCGAACGGCGCACGCAGCGTGAACTGTTCGAGGCGGGCTTCCGCCAGGCGAAGTTCCAGCCGGGCCTGATCCATCTGCAACTGCACTTGTTCCAACTCCAGATTGGCTAGCTCGCGCGCCGCCTACGCGGCCATCGCTTCGTGACTCCTGGCTCCCTTCCTGTCGGTACGGCGATCCTCGATTTCTGCCTGCGCGAGGCGCTGCGTGGCCAGGCGCAGCGCGACGTCGATGTCGGCCGCGAGTCGGCGCAGCGCGACCCGCGCCCGTTGCTCGGTGTCGTCCAGCTCGGCCAGAACCTGGCCGAGCTGGACGACACCGAGTGGAACGCGGAGCACTGCGATTCGCCCCGACACCGTGAACGCCAGCATGACATCCTG
>CAUZBA010000493.1:0-2734 GCA_963577635.1 Phycisphaerae bacterium | reverse complement strand
GCAAGCGGGCGGCGCAGCCGATCGACGCCAGCGGCACCTGCGGGAGACGACCTGTGCCCGACGCAGGTGTAGCCAGCTCAGGACGCTGCGTCATGGGTGAAACCGCATCTTATGACCAACCCTGCCCAGGCCATACTCTGCCCCTACTGCGGCTGCACGCAGATGGCCGTGCGCGACCGCTGCACCGATTGCGGTGGTTTGTTCGAGCCACTGAGCCGCGTGGCCACGCAGATCGCCATGGGACCCTGGTACATCCGCGATCGGGCGAATCCGTTTCGACCCGGATGCTGCTACGACGTGCTCAAGCGACAGATCCAGGCGGGAAAAATCAAGCCCACGACGATCATTCGCGGTCCCACGACACGACAGTTCTGGTCGGTGGCCCGAAACGTGCCGGGCGTCGCCCACCTGCTTGGCGTCTGCCACCACTGTGGGGCGCCGGTCGAACGCGGCAAGGACGGCTGCCCGAACTGTCAGTCGCGATTCAGCGACGCCGAACAACGTAACGAGCTGGGCCTGGACTTCCCGACCACGAGTGAAGCCAGGGCAGCGCACGCGGCCCTGGACCGTCAAATCGCGACCACCGCACCGCCGTCCGTTACGCCGCAAGCCCAGGCCGATGCGCCGGCGATTCCAGATTTGACTGACCCGCCATCTGCGAACCATCCATTGCACGAGTTACGCCACGCGCATGGCGGGTCGCCGGCGTCCCCCGAGGCCCTGACGCAGCTGGCCGATGCCACGGTGACGGCAAGCCCGTCAACCGACTGCGAAGATGCCGCAGCGCTGGTCGCCGCCGCCAAGGGGCTGGAACGGGAATCCGCTGACGAGCAAGAGCTTCCCCTTGCGTCGCCGGCGACGGGTCAGGCCCTGGACTTCGGTCCCAGCGAAACGGCCGTCTCATGGCGTGAGCTGTTGAGGCGGATCAACCCCCTCTCGTGGGGACTGATCGTTGTGAACGCCTGCCTTTTCGTCCTGTTGATTGTGCTGCTCGTCAATCTGCTGGCGTCCGGCTGAATGACGTCCGATATGGTGGCGACCCACACTTCAGGCCACTTCCAATCTGTCCGATGGCGTTTTAGCTGTTTTCACCTTATTGGAACGAGTCTGCGCCATGAGTCAGATCCCCCCTGCCGGTCAGGGCCGCCCACGGATGGGACCGGTCTTCACCACCACACCGCGAGACACGCCGGTCGAGGCCTACGCGGGCGACGAGCCCCCCCCACCCCGGATGAGCCGAACCATCTGGGTCTGGCTCGTCCTGGCACTCGTTCTGGCCGCCGGCCTGCGGGCAGGGTTCTTCATGTCCGGCCCCGCCGAAGATCCGCAACGGGCCTTCGGACCGGATTCACCCCGCTATGTTGAGCTGGCGGAGAACCTGCGCGAGCATCGCAGCTTCGGCCGGACGATGGAAAGCACGGGCGTCGTCCACGTGCCTCTGGAGAGGTTCCGATCGTCACGCGATGAGCTCGAACCTGCCGACAAGGTCGGCCTGCGACCGGAGATCCTGCGCACACCCGGATACCCGGCCTTCATCTCGGCGTGGCTCGGATCCGAAAAACCCCTGGTCAATGTGCTGATCACGCAACAGGTGTTGAGCGTGGTCGGCGTCCTGCTCGTGTTTCTGATCGGCAGGCACCTGCTGCGATCCAACGTGGCAGCGATGATCGCCGCCCTGATCGTGGCGGTGCACCCGGCCGACATCCTCGCCGCCAACTCGGTCCTAGCCGAGACGCTGTTTACCACGGTGATGCTTCTGGGTTTCTATCTCGTCGTGCGCAATCAACGCTTCGGGTGGATCCTTCCGTCCACCGGCGCGCTCGCGATCGGGCTGTCGGTGCTTATCCGGCCGATTTCGATCCTGCTCGGACCCGCGGCAGCCATCTGGTTTCTGTGCACTCAGCGCAGCCGACGTGGCGTCGTACTCGCCGCGATCATGTGCGTCCTTTCATTGACGCCGACCGCAGCCTGGATGATGCGCAACGAGAAGGCGGGTTTCGGGTATCGGATCAGCAGCGTACCGTTCATCAATGCGTACTTCTACACAGTCGCCTACATGGACATTCAGAAACGAGATCTCGATCACGAACAGGACTGGCCGATGACCGTCGAGCGTCTATTCGGCCAGTTGCACACTCAGATCGAACCCGGCGAAGACACGTTCTCGGCCATGCGGCGCCTGTCCATTGATTGGATCAAGGACGATCCGCTGCTCTACGCGTCCGTGCTCGGCCGCAGTGCCGTCAAATTCATGACCGATCACTCGCTGCCGAGTTTTCCCAGTCGCCTCGATCTTGAATACGAGCCGAAGAACCTGCGAGAGAGGGTCTTTCAGCAAGGGCTCGCGGCATTGTGGACAGCGCAACATCCCGAGTCATCAACCACGGCGCCCCTCGTGTGGATCACCTGGAATGCGACGGTCGTCGTCCTCACCATCGTGGGGGCATGGTTCCTGATCATCCGACGGCAGTGGGCCGCCCTGCTGCTGCTCGTCGGCACCCTGGCATATTTCATACTGGCCACGCAGGCCAATGGGCTCGAACGCTTCCGCGTTCCGGTCCTCGGGATTCAGGCCCTGCTGGCCGGCGCGGTGCTGGCCCGCACGCGTCGCGACGTTGACGAACACGCCGGCAGTAACTCAGACGCGGCCCGCGCTGCATTGAATCTGCCCATTCCGCAGCCCGCACCCCCGCAGGCGGCGACGGCACCGCAATCGACGACTAACGCGACTCAT
>CAUZBA010000492.1:0-2741 GCA_963577635.1 Phycisphaerae bacterium | reverse complement strand
TGGCGAAACTGTCGGTCGTGGCCTGAAACGCCGCGCGCAGGGAGCGAAACCAGGCCACTTCAAGCACGAGCGTGGCAAAGCCCGTGACGAAACCCGCCGTCCGCGGGCTTCGAATCCAGTAGCCCGGGCGCGAACCAACAAATTCGAATTCGCGCCCGCCGGTGGTCTGTGACGGCGCCGACGACGCGTCTGCGTCGGATGGAACAGCAGACCCATGGTGGCGAAGGACGACGTCCCCGATGAACGCGATCAAACCGGCGACCATGTTCAGACACCCAACGACGATCGTTGTCCGCCACACACCAAGCGAGGGCAGCAGCACAAAAGCCGACACCAGGACACCTGCCGCGGCCCCGCCCACGTTCAGCATGTAAAGCCGTGCCAGGGACAATGGTCCACTTTGGGTCAACACACGGAAGACAGGAATGGTGGCGCCCATCGCCAGCGTGGGCAGACCCACCACGATCAGGATTCCCAGCAGTTGGGTCAGCGGCGCCAACCACGACGCCGTTGCCCAGACCACCGCATCCGCGTTCGCGATCGCACGATAGCCCGCACCGAGGCAGAAACCGCAGAGCCCGATGACCGCTTCCAGGATTCCCAGGATGCGCAATGGCCTGTTCGAGACGGTTCGCCCGAGCAACCGACCTGCCAGAACTGATCCGGCGGACAGTCCACCCATGGTGACTGCCAGGACCAGCGCCGCGGCCGTGGCCGAATGTCCAACGGCCAGCGACGTGTGATGGTGCCAGAGCACCTGCCAATTCAAAGCGGCCAAGCCACCGGCAATCGAGACCAGGCTCAACAGCAATGTACGCAGCACGAGCAAATCGACCTCAGTCGTACCGAAACACGCCTCGTCGCCAGGCGTAGAGAAATGCCACCACCGTCGTGAGGATGAAGAACAGGACGCGCCCGAGGAACAGGAGGCGCAAGTCACTTGCCGGGTCGAGGTTGCGAAACACGATGGCCCATGGGTAAAGAAAGACGATCTCGACGTCGAAGACCAGGAACGTCATCGCGACAATGTAGAAGCGAACATTGAATCGCCGGCGTGTGTCCCCGAACGGGTTCACGCCCGACTCGTAGGGCATCCCTTTGATCTTGCCCTGCCGCCGCGGCCCGAGAATCGTGCTGACGATGACGTTGCCCACGCCGAACAGCACGGCCATGAGCAAGAGGATCCCGATCGGTCCGTAATGGCTGAAGTTATCGCTCACGGGGGAAAGTGTATGAAATGACTGAGGAGGCGTAAAGGAAAGAGCAAGAGAGCAGGAGAGCGGAAGATCAGGAAAGTGGTCCAACTCCTTACTCCTGCTCTCTTGCTCTTCCGCTTTCCTGCTCTCTTCCGCCACCTGCTGCAACGCACGGCGCCTGATACAATACTCCAATGCAGCAGTATCTCGACCTCCTCCGCCACATTCTCGAGCGAGGGACCGACAAGACCGATCGAACCGGAACCGGCACGCATTCGGTCTTCGGTTACCAGATGCGCTTCGACCTGAGCACGGCCGCCACCGATGACGGCGGTTTCCCCGCTCTGACGACCAAGAAGCTGCACCTAAAATCGATCATTCACGAGTTGCTCTGGTTCCTGCGCGGTGAAACAAACGTCGCCTACCTGCGGGAGCACGGCGTGCGCATCTGGGACGAGTGGGCCGATGAGGACGGCGAGCTCGGGCCGGTCTACGGCAGCCAATGGCGCCGGTGGCCGGCACCCGATGGGAACCACGTTGATCAAATCAGCAAAGTCGTGGAGGCTATCCGGGCCAACCCCGACTCGCGCCGGCTGATCGTCAGCGCCTGGAACGTCGCCGACGTGGAGAAGATGGCACTTCCGCCCTGCCACCTGCTGTTTCAATTTTACGTGGCCGACGGCAGGCTGAGCTGCCAGCTCTACCAGCGCAGCGCCGATATCTTTCTGGGCGTGCCGTTCAACATCGCCAGCTATGCTCTGCTCACGATGATGGTCGCCCAGGTGACCGATCTGGAACCCGGTGAATTCGTTCACACCTTCGGCGACGTCCACCTGTACAAGAACCACGTCGAACAGGCGAATTTACAGTTGGCTCGATCGCCCCACTCATTACCGACGATGCGCCTGAACCAGGACATCAAGTCGATCTTCGATTTCTCCTACGACGACTTCAGCCTCGAAAACTACGACCCGCACCCGCACATTTCTGCTGCGATCGCGGTGTGAATGGCCACGCTCTGCATTATTGCTGCGGTGAGCAAAAACGGCGTGATCGGCCGCAACGGACAGTTGCCCTGGCACCTGTCCTCCGACCTGAAGCACTTCCGCGTACTCACAACAGGCCACACGCTGATCATGGGTCGCAAGACCTACGAGTCGATCGGCCGTCCCCTGCCGCAGCGGCGCAGCATCGTTCTGAGCCGCGACGATGACTTTCATGCCGACGGTGTCGAGATCGTCCGATCCTTCGACGAAGCCCTCGCATCCGCGGCGGACGACATCCGCTTCGTCATCGGCGGCGCCGCCATTTACAGCCTCGCCCTGCCGCGCGCCGACCGCCTCCACCTGACCAGAGTCCACGCCACGATCGAAGGCGACGTCCGCTTTCCCGATTTCGACCCGCGCAACTGGCGCCTCACCGAGGACGACCGCCACGAGGCTGATGACAGGAACCCCTACCCCTACAGTTTTCAGCGCTACGATCGGATCGAACAGTGATTCGATACGATTCAACTGATATAGTGATTCTCCCCCGGCAACGCCG
>CAUZBA010000491.1:0-2758 GCA_963577635.1 Phycisphaerae bacterium | reverse complement strand
GTTCTCGCTGATGAGTTGACGCAGGATGTCGTAGAGTTCCTTGTAGGTCGCGCCTCTCGGCGAATAGAGCGATCGGTAAACCTCCGCCGCCGCGGCCCGATCGTGCCCCTTCAGCGCGGGTGGCAACTTCGACCATTCACCCTCGTCCCAATCTGCCGGCGGTCGCAGCAGGCACGCCGGGAATTCGTCGTCGCTGTAGTAGTCAGCGAACATGGCCACGTGCTCGCGGCGCGGGAACATTCGGCACAGCATGGCGTTGATCACGGCGTCAAAGACGAGGTTGTCCACCCTGGTCGCCGTCGGGAACAGCCGCGTGTGGCCGAGGAGCACGTGGTGCAGTTCGTGCATCACTAGCATCAGGAGCTTCTCGGGCGTGTCGGCCCACCGATCGACGAACTGCGGATTGATCAGCAGGCGCGGCTGGGCCCGGCACTCGACCGCGGCGGTGCTGACTTCGGTCGACTCGATCATCTCGAGCAGCCGCAGCAGGCCAGCGAGCCCGTACTTGCCGCTGGGGAAGCAGTCGAGGATGCGTTCGGCAATCGACGGTTGGCCCTGAGATGCGGTGAGCGATGTCATGTTGCGCTCCTTTCGTGCTGACGAGGGCTGCCTGTTGACGACCGGCCACCCGCAGGAGGTACGGTCGGCACGATGACCCCGATGTTGCCGCCTTCACGGATCATCGCGAGGTTGGGCTCCTTGGCCTGCAGATAGACGTTGCCCGAGCTCTTTGCCATGACGGTTATGGCGCTGAGCACATTCGAGATGCGGGCGTTGGCGCGGCGTGGCGGTTGGACCACGACCGCGGCGTTCGGCAGCGGCAGGCTTGCCGCGTGCTTGTTGATGCGTTCACGAAGCTCCTGCTCGGCCAGCTTCAGCGAACACCGCCGTTGTCGGCCGTCCAGTACCGAAAGCAGCGCCACGGCGTCGGTCGCATGCACGTCCGGCGGCAGTTGGAAGAGCAGGACCTTGCCGACGACTCGGCGATTCCTGCCGTAGCTTATGACCGTTCTGGGCGGCACGGACATGTTGTGCAGCAGGCGGGATCGAATCGGCCCCACGTGCTGGTCCAGGCTTCCTTCGGTGCTCATGCCGTCACCCCCTTCGCCTGATCTCGAGTCGATCGCCAGGCCGACTCGACGGTGTCCACATCGGTCTCAGTGGACAGTTCCTCGCTCACGAACAGAGCGACGAGCAGGTTGGTCAGCATCGGCGTGTCGGAATCACCGACAGGCGCCGCCGCAAGTTTCTGCTCGATGCTTTGCCAGACACGGTGCCGAACGCTCCGCGCGGGAACCTGCTCCTTGACCCCCTGCGGCTTGACGAGGAGGCCGTACAACTCACCGCACTCGTCGGCGACGGCGGCGACCAGTCGCCCGGCGGCACCGGACTCGAACAATTCCGCCGCCAGCGCGTGCCGGGCTCCGTTCGGCAGGCTCGCCAGCGAATCGGCGATGATGGTCGAGAAATCCGGTGCACTGATGGACGAAATCTGCATCGCTTGAAGCGCCTTGCGGAGGGGATCCGGCTCCAGCAGCACGATCCGAAGTGGGTCGTGCTGATCGAGTTTCGCCAGCGACCATGCCTCCCGGTGCGCCGACAGCACCTTGATCGGATCAACACGAAGTTCCGTTGCTCGGTGCGGCAGCGAGTGAGTCACGGTCAGCCACGCGGATTCGTTGAGGTCCCCGCTTCCGAAGCGGAGCAGCCGCACCGCGTGCACCGCGAGGATGTTGCGCAGGAGAATCGCCGTGCGGCGAGGACTCAACCGTAGTCCTGCCTGCGCGAGCATTGCCGCGACGATCCGGACGTAGCCCGCGACCTGCACGGACAACTCATCCCGCACACGGTCAAGCACGCTATGGCACGAGGTGAGCAGGCTTCGCAGTTGCAGTCCGGCCTCGTCGCGCGGATCTGAATCCGCGCGGAGGATGATCTGCTCCTGCTGTTCGGTGGTGAACTGGTCCCAGCCGGGCATCTCGATCACGAACGCGAAGCGGTCGGCCAGCGCCGGGTCGAGAGGCTCTGAGCCGTGGTAGCGTTCCTGGGGATCGTCCTCCTCGTCGTCCCGCAGCGGCGGGTTCATCGCCGACCAGCGGTAGACGAGGCGGTCGAGCTTGAGGCCCTGCACGCGCCGCTCGTGGATGATCGGGAAAAGCTTGTTCTGCAGGTCGGGCCGGCAGCGGGAGATTTCGTCAAGGAATACCGCCTGGGCGCCCCAGATCGATGCGGGCGTCTGCACATAATCCAGTTGGCCCTGGCTGTTCGGCAGCGGGTAGCCGACAAGGTCGTCGTAGTTGAGCAGGCTGGCGTTGTAGTGCCTTGATTCAAGGCCGAGCGCGTGCGAGACGCGGTTGAGCAGGTAGGACTTTCCGGTGCCGTGAGTCCCGATGAGCAGCAATGGCTCCTCGGTGATCAGCGCCGCAAGGATCACGGGCTCGATCGCCTCGAGCCCGATGATACCAAGGCCCTCCAGTATCGAGGGGCAACTCGCCGGCGGCTCAAGCCTCGGCTTGCGCCGGGTCTGCCGACGGCGAGTAGGTCGGGCGGTGTTTCGTGACCGGTTTTTTGTGGCGGGCATGGTAGGGCTCCATCGGCGGAGGGTTCCGGTCCTGCGCCCGCAGGCAACGACTGGTTTTCGCGGCCGGCAATTCGGAGAAAAGGCGAGCCGCGGATTGCATCGTCCCTTGCGGGCTGGCGTTGGCACCCTGGCTCACGTTAGCCGGGTTGCCGGGCGGTCATCGGGCCAGTTCCCTCG
>CAUZBA010000490.1:0-2766 GCA_963577635.1 Phycisphaerae bacterium | reverse complement strand
TGACGGTTGTGTCACGAATGGCGGCAATTTCCTGGGAAGGCCGATTTGCCCTGGGGGCCGTCAGTGGCATAATGTTCTGTGGAGGCCACGGGCGAGTTACGAGCAGGAAGCTCCTTTCTTTGGTGCCGCCCGGTAACGGTGGGTTTTAACACAGTAATTCGGTGACGTGTTTCGCGGTGTCGATCGGGTGTTTCCTACCTGTATAGGACGGCACCTCGGGGAGCTGATGATGCGAGATGACCGTGGGCGTATCGTCGCGGCAATCTTCTGGGCGCTGCTCGTTTCCGGATGCGTCAACCTGCGCAGCGAGGAGGTGGTGGCGGTCCATCCGAGCTGGAGTTACACCGACCAGACCGCCGCGGCAGGCCGTGTCGGGGATCCGCTGGCTCGCATGACCGGGGCCGCCGGAGTCGTGGCGCGCCGCTCGGGCATCGAAGATCCGACTCGAAATGGCCCCTTTGGTCTGGATCAGGCCATCGAGGCCGGACCGGAGATCGATTGACGCCACTGACCATATGAATGTGAAGCGCGGCGAATTGCTGCGCTCGGAGGGTGAGCTTGGGGAGGCTGCTATAATAGGTGTCGCAGAGAGAAGAGGATGAAGCGAACAACCGCGGAACGGTCCGCACCGCATATCCTTGTCCTAACGCGGATGATCCATTGTGCCCTCGTGGGGCTGCCTCGCAGCCCCCGGTCTATCGGTGCGTGTGCCGGGGTCCTGGCCATCGCCCTGGCGGCAGGCACCGCGCAAGCCGACATGTTCGAGATCGGTCTGAACTTCACCGGGACCACGCTGACCGACGAACTGACCGCTCACGGCATCGGCGACATTCCCCCGGACACGATGGGCGGCGTGGGGCCCAACCACATCGCCGAGCTGATCAACGGTAACTACGCGGCGTACAACAAGTCGACCGGCGCCCTGATCGGGTCGCGGATCAGCGACAACACGTTCTTTCAGAATGCCCTGAACAACGGCGGCGGCGGCACCGTGGTGGACACGTTCGACCCTCGCCTCGTTTACGATCACGACAGCAATCGCTGGTTTGCAACCGCCGTCGATGAGAGGAATGCGATCACCAGCAGCATCATGCTCGCCGTTTCCGACAGCACCGACCCCACGTCCGGCTGGACGGGATTTCGAATGGACGCGGACAGCGCGGACACGCGGTGGGCCGACTTCCCGACACTGGGACTCGACGCCGACGGCGTGTACGTGTCCGCCAACATGTTTAACATTGAGGGAGGCCCACCCTTCGAGAACACGGACACGACCGTCTTCAGCTTTCCGAAGGCGGACCTGCTGCTTGCGACGCCCACGGTCGCGAACCGAACGGAGTTCCAGATCGCCGGAATCTTTTCGCGGGGCTTCGCCGTCCAGCCAGCAATCGACTTCGGAGCAAGTGACGGGAGGGCGGCGTTGCTGGCCCGACCCAACGGCAGTGGTCTGCACAACACGCTGAAGCGGACGGACGTACTCAATGCGGGCGGGAGCGCAACGCTCTCGCCGTCGGCGTCGATATCCGTGGCCCTCTTCGAGGCTCCGCCCCTGGCGCATCAGCCCGGGCCTGACGACAACATCTACGTGACCGACCATCGGATCGGAAGCAATGTCTTCGAACAGGGCGATTCGCTCTGGGCGGTGCATGCGATCAGAATCGTCAACGACCCGAACGACATCGGCGACGACCGGGCCGGGATCGAGTGGTTCGAAATCGACGAGACGGACAACAGCGTGCTTCAGACCGGCATTATTTCCGACGCCGATCTGGACCTCTACTACCCATCGATCGCAGCGAATGCCGACGGCGACCTGGTCATCGCTTTCAGCGGCTCGAGCGACAATCAGCACATCAGCTCCTACGCCGTCGCCGGCACGACCGACGCCGGGGTCACCACGTTGGGCGACGTCACGCTGCTTAAAGCGGGGGCCTCCACCTACCTGAGGCTCGACTCCTCCAGCCGCAACCGCTGGGGCGACTACAGCGCCACCGTCCTTGACCCGCTCAAATCCAATAGATTCTGGACGTTTCAGGAGTTTGTTTTCGCCACGAACGTCTGGGGGATCCAGATCACCGAGATCACCGTGCCCCAGCCGGCGACGCTCGCGATTCTTCTGTTCGGCGGCCTGGCGATGTGCCGCCGGCCGATGCGGCGCAGGGGTCAGGGTGTGCCGCAGTCGTGCAACGGGGGAGTTGACAGGATCAACAGGATCGGAGGGGGAGATCTACAGGATCAGCGAGAGCAAGAGAGCAAGAGAGCAAGAGAGCAGGAAATAGGAGTCAGACCACTTCCCTGCTTTTCTGCTCTTCCGCTTTCCTGCTCTGATCGTCCCGTAAATCCTGTCTAATCCGACTTCCGATACGATCACGACAGTGAACCGATTCACCAGGGCAATCTGGTTCGTTCTCCTGCCACTTGCATTGCTGTTGGGCGTGGTCTACGTGGTGCGCAGCACCACGCGGTCCGGATGGTCGGATACCGATTCGTATGTGGTACTGGCGTATTCGACTTACCTCGGCGGATCGGGTCCGGACAAGATCATCTGCTCGACCGCGGACGCGGAGGGGAACCTGTACGTGGCCGGAAGCACGCGGTCGAACGACTATCCGGCGACGCCAGGGGCGTACCAGACGAAGCACATCGCCGCCGACGACGTCATCGTGGCGAAGTACGATCCGGACGGTCGCCTGGCATGGTCAACGTTAATCGCCGACGCCGTCCAGGAACGAGCTCATGCCATCGCCGTGGACGATCAGGGTTACG
>CAUZBA010000489.1:0-2784 GCA_963577635.1 Phycisphaerae bacterium | reverse complement strand
CAACGACAACTTCGAAGACCCCGCAGCGGCGGTCACCAGCGTGACGCAGGGCGCGAACGGCTCGGTGGTCATTGAGGTGGACGGGACCGTGACTTATTCGTCGATTCCGGGTTTCAGCGGTGCCGACACCTTCACTTACACCGTCACTTCCGGCGGTGTGACCGAGACGGCGACGGTCACCGTGACGGTCACACCGGTGGGCGGCGACAACGATCCGCCGGTGATCATCGACGTCACGTCGAGTGCCGAGGAATGCGGCGGTGTGCTGCTGGGCGAAACGATTACGGTCACGGCCACGTTCGACGATCCGGACACAGCCGACACGCACACGGCGACAATCGACTGGGGCGACGGGACTGTCACCGTCGGAACAGTCGACCGACACCGTCACCGGTTCGCATGACTACACGGAAGGCGGCATCTTCACGATCACCGTGACCGTGACTGACACGGCCGGGGCGTTCTCGCTGACTGCCACGCCCGCGTATGTCCCCGGAGTTGGCCTGAGTGACGACGGGACTCTGTACATCATCGGCACCAACGGCAAGGACCACGTCGATATCAAGCTGATTGGTGGCGGCAGTGATGGTGGGTCAGACGGTGGATCCGACGGCGGCAGCGATGGTGGTTCGGACGGTGGCAGCGATGGCGGTCGGGATCACGGCCATCGTGGGAGACGTGGTGGAAGCGATGGCGGCAGCGACGGCGGTTCGGACGGTGGCAGCGACGGCGGTTCGGACGGTGGCAGCGACGGTGGTCGAGATCACGGCCATCGTGGGAGCGACGGTGGCTCGGATGGTGGTTCAGATGGTGGCAGCGACCATGGCCATCGTAGGAGGCATGGCGGCAGCGATGGCGGATCCGACGGTGGTAGTGATGGTGGGTCGGATGGTGGCAGCGACGTAGGATCCGACGATCTGCGGCTGCGTGTCAAAACGAAGTTTGACATCGGCGGTCGGCATGGTGGATCAGGCCACGCCGCGGACATCACTTACTTCGATCCCGATGACGTCACAAACATCGTGATCATCCTGTGCGACGGAAACGACCACGCAAAGGTCGGGAACAGTGGGAATGGTGGTGGATCGGACGGTGGTTCGGATGGCGGCAGCGATGGTGGATCCGACGGCGGCTCAGACGGTGGCCACGATCTGCTGATCCCGACGTTCATCGATGGCGGCAACGGAAAAGACCACCTGATGGGTGGCCAAGGCCGCGACGTCATTCATGGCGGCGGCGGGCGCGATCACATCTTCGGCGGAGCCGGAGACGACATCCTGGATGGGGGAGGCGGTAACGATCAGATTCACGGCAACAAGGGTAATGACATCCTGCTCGGCGGCGACGGCTGCGACCGGCTGTTTGGTGACGACGGGTTGGACATCCTGATCGGCGGCCTGCACTCGGACATTCTCAAAGGCGGTCAGGGTGAGGACATCCTCATCGGTGCGTCCGTGGAGCTTGACGAAGTCATGCTGGAAGACGTCCGAGACGTGTGGACGAATGGCAGCAGTTATGGAGCTCGTGTCGATGCTCTGACGAACAACGGCGACCTGCTCGAGCCGGACGTCAACGTCATCGACGACAACAGTCGGGACAAGATGAAGGGCGAGCATAATCGCGACCTGTTCTTCGCCGATCTGGCCGGTGGAGACCGAGATCAGATTCAGGGCAAAGCGCGAAATGAAGACGTCCTTGAATTGTTGTAATGCAGGAGACCATGAGCGAACGAATTGTGTATCTGATGCGGGGTCTGCCCTGCTGTGGCAAGAGTCATACGGCACGACAACTGGCTGGAATCGCCGCCGCCTCTGTTTCAATGGCCAGAAGCAGCTTGAACGGCCAGACGTAGCGCGTCATCAAAATCTGCGAACTCGACGAGCTTCTGCTGCACCTCTCGGCGGGCAAAGATGCGCACGCGCTTCACGTAATCATCGAACTGGATGCGGGCCAGCGAATCGATGACTGGCGAGACCTCACCCAGCGGTCGATAGGTGTCTTCCTTCGGGAAGAAGATCGACACGTCAAATTCAACCTCACGATGCGGCGGCGGGGCATCGATCAGGATGTCAACCGGCGATAGACGCATGCCGATATCGCGACGATTCAGCTCCTCGACCAGCGCCCGGCTGCAACGCACCAGAGACTCGTACGGTCGCCGGGCGAGAAGCGAGTAAAGGTCGAGCTGCTGGTAATGCGAGTACTCGGCGACCCGCTTGAACAGCGCCCGACGCGGGCCGAAAATACCCTCAATCAAGGACTCGCATGCAGTACCGCGAGCCTGCTCACGGAGCAGGTTCACTGTTTCAGACTCCGTCATCTGAAACAACGTCGGTAAATCAAGCTGTCCATGCAATTCGTAGAAGGCGCGGGCAAACATGCTGGTCGACGACCGCACAGCATGGTGCCAGTAGACCTCGCTGAACATCACGTATCGGGCAAACACCATCAGCTCGGCGGCGGTCTTGCCCTTCTGCGTGATGGCCAGCCCGTCGCCCGCTTCGTTCAGGACCAGTGATTGAATCAGGCGGTTCTTGTCGAAGTGACGTCCGTAGGGCACGCCACAGTGCAGACTGTCCCGCTCGAGATAGTCCATTTTGTCGATGTCGATCGGCCCCGACAGAATCGACCGCACGAGCCGCAACTCAGGCGAATCAGTCTTCGCCACGAGCACGTCCAGCACCTCGCCGGGTTCGATATCCCATTCCGATTGCAGCACTTGAGCCAGTTCGCGATCGGGTCGCAGGTACTCCGCTGCCCAGGCCTCGTGCGGCGGCAGATCAG
>CAUZBA010000488.1:0-2789 GCA_963577635.1 Phycisphaerae bacterium | reverse complement strand
GGCGACGGCAGCGTCTACACGCACAAGCTGAACTTCGAGTGGGACACCGCGTTCCTCGTTTTCAACTGGCTCCCCGAGGAACACTACCTCAGGCACGTCGAGATCGAGGGCTCGCTCGACTACGTCGCCACCGGCCTGCCCCGTGCCGGCGACCTCCTCGGCACCGAGCGCTTCCTGACCGACGAGAGCCCGTGGTCGTTCTCGCTCGTCTTCGTCTTCCCGCTGGCGCCGTTGGCCCCGTGACGTCACGCGGGGGTGCTGTCCATCGCCTCGAGCGCGCGGACGCCGGCACGCATCGACACCCACCAGGTCGCCAGGCTGAGACCGGCGGCGCCGACCGCCTACGAGCGACGGCGCGAGCCACGGCGCGCGATCCGGCTGCCGGTACGATACCGCATCGACGGCACGGAGATCTGGCTGCAGGGGTCGGCGCTCGACCTCAGCGACTGCGGCATTCTGCTCTAGCCGGCCGAGCCGCTCCAGCCGGACTGCCGGATCGAGATCTCGATCACCCTGCCCGAAGCGGCCGGCCGGCGCCATGCCAGGTTGATGACCCGCGTCGGCTACGTCACCCGACGGGCTGCCGCGACCGGCGCCGATTTCTGCCCGGTCGGCGTCTTTGTCATGTTCTGAGCTGGCTGCTAGCTAGGCGCCCGCCAGGAGATAGCTGGTCAGCGTGACCGCCAGGTAGGTGCCCAACAGCGCCAGGCCGAAGGGACGCTCGAGCTTGCCGTCCCGAGCCGTCGAGATCCCAACCCGAAAGATCGCCAGCAGCAAAAGCATGGCGGGAAACTGCATCAGGAAGAAGTAGTGATCCGCCTCGAGCCCGCCCGGCGTCACGGCGGCGGCGGCGCCGGCGACGAACAGGACGTTCAGGATGTCGGCGCCGATGACGTTGCCGATCGCCAGGCCGCCCTGTCCCTTCCGCGCGGCCGTCACGACGACCATCAACTCGGGCAGCGACGTCCCGAACGCCACCAGCGTGACCGCGATGATGCTGGGTGGGACATTCAGCCGGTTGGCCAGCTCGGCGGCTGACGGAATGAGCAACGACGATGCGATGACGACCGTCGCCAAGCCGGCCATCAGACTCATCGCCGTCCACACCAGGGTGCGGCGACCCGCCTCCGCGTCCAGCGGCGCCTCGGCTGGCGCCTCTCGCGCCAGGTGCACCGACCAGCCGAGGTAGAGGACCAAGAGTCCGAGCAACAGAAAGCCGACGGCTTGCGGCAATCGCCCGCCACCGCTGAAGGCCGACAGCGGATCTGCCCACGGCAGGCAAGCCGCGACCAGCAGGACGCCGGTCGCGATCTGGGCCCAGCCCTGCCGGTTGACGACACGTGGATCGAGCGGCAGCGGCGTGATGAGGCACCCGATACCCAGGATCAACCCGGTGTCGCAGATGATTGAGCCAACCGCGTTGCCGAGCGCCATCTCCGAGCGGCCGTTCACCGCGGCCAAGACGGAGACGACCGCCTCCGGCGTCGTGGTGCCGAGGCTGATGACCGTCGCTCCGATCACCGCCTGCGGCACGCCCCAGCGCAGCGAGATCACTACAGCGTCCTCGACTAGCCAGTCGGCCCCCTTGCCGAGCGCGAGGATGCTGACGGCGATCGTCAACATGAGCGCCCACCAGGGCCACGTCACGACGAGGCTATCGAGGTATTCGGCCATGCGTGAGCAGCTAGGGGTCCGCCTTGCCAGCACTTCCACCGATCCGCCGGGGTGGCGTGGATCTGCGAAGGCGTCGAGGTCTCAGCCGAGTGCGCCGCCTTGAGCAAGGGCAGCCGTTCGCCGTCGAGCGAGACATCGAACGGCCGGTAGGATTTGGTCGTCGACTACGTATCCCGCCGTCGAACCGGAGCGCCTACGACGCCGCTCCGGTGGGCTCCTCGACGGGTGTTCGTGGGGAGGGTACCTGCAGGTCAGGCATCGGATCGGCCGCGAACAACCATTGCAACGGCTTGGCCATCAGTCGCGCCCACTTCGTCGAGCGAGAAACGCGTGCGCTGTCGGTGGACAGGCCCGTATTGGCGTACATCTGTCGGTACAGCTTCGAGATCAGAATAAAAATCACTCGAGCCCGCAACGACTTGACCACCTTGGACCGACCCCAGATCGCCCGGACGCTGTAGAACCGGTCCCAGACCTGCTGGGTTCGCTGCCGAATCTCCTCGGCGGACATCACCGGATGCGGCGCGAACAGCTTTGGACGGTTCGCTTGCGGAATCAGCCAGTGTCGTGACAACGGCACGCCGTCGACTGTTGGCATGGCGTCGCCTTGCTCACGTTCCCAGCGGTCGAAATCGAGCGTGCCGGGGAACGGGGTAAGCGTGACAAACTGCGCAAACGCGATGTCCGCCCGCTTGGCAAGGTCGACGGTCGCATCAAAAGTACTCGGCCGGTCGCTCGGCAGGCCGAAGATGAACGACCCGAGGACGTGGACCCCGTTCGCGCGGAACTGCTTGAGCCGGCTCACAAGTTCTTCTCCCACGAGATTGAAGTCCTTGTAGATGTCCTTCAACCCTTCGGGCGTGACGGCTTCGACGCCGACCAGCGCTCCCAGGATCCGGGCCTTCTTCATCGCCTGGAGAAACGACACATCCTCGGCCGCCTCCATCGTGATCTGCGTATAGAACACGAGATCTCTGGGCAGCAGTGCAAGCTGCTCCATGAGCGCGAATCGCTCCGCCCGGATCTCCTCGAGTTGGCGGAGGCGGCTTGGATCCTCGCGGCGCCTGGCCATCCTGAGGTCGTCGAGTGTCACCGGATAGAAGTTGTCGTCGGCG
>CAUZBA010000487.1:0-2799 GCA_963577635.1 Phycisphaerae bacterium | reverse complement strand
GCGTGTTCGACCGGATCGTGACGGATCTGGTCATGAATGGGGAGGAAGACGGTTTGAAAGTCCTGCAAAGCGCCAAGCAGACCCAGCCCGCGACACAGACGATTCTGGTCACGGCCCACGGTGACGTTTCGACGGCGAAGGCCGCCATCAAGGGAGGGGCCTACGACTTCATCGAAAAGCCGCTTGATCTCGAGATTTTTCGCACCCTGTGCAGCCATGCCATCCGCGAAGTCATGTTGCGGTATCAGAACGTCACCCTGAAGAAACAGGTGGACGAGAAATTCGGGTTGGAGGGGATCGTCGGCTCGACCCCCGTGATTCAGCGCGTCGTGACGATGGTCCGCCAGGTGGCGCCCAGCGACATCGCGGTGTTGATCACGGGCGAATCGGGCACGGGAAAGGAACTCGTGGCCCGGGCGATTCACACCAACTCCACGCGGTCGAACCGCAACTTCAAGCCGTTGAATTGCGCCGGTTTGAGCGAATCCATTCTAGAGAGCGAACTGTTCGGTCACGTCAGGGGAGCGTTCACGGGAGCCGAGCGCGACCGCGAAGGTGTATTCGAGTACGCCGACGGCGGCACCCTGCTGCTGGATGAAATCGGCGACATGTCGATGGCCATGCAGGCAAAGCTACTTCGCGTGCTGGAAAGCGGCGAGCTGGTCAGGGTCGGATCGAACGAATCGATCAACGTCGACGTGCGTTTGCTGTCGGCGACGAATCATGATCTCCAGGAGTTGATCGGCGACGGACGCTTTCGCGAGGATCTCTACTACCGTATCCGCGGAGCGCAGATCCACATGCCGCCGCTGCGCGAGAGGAGGGACGACGTCCCGCCGCTGGTGCGACACTTCATCGACCATTTCGTCCGGCGTACCAAGAAGGATGTACCGGGCATTGACGATGACGCGATGCTGATGTTGTTGCGGTTCGATTGGCCCGGGAATGTGCGGCAGTTGATGAGCGTAATCCAGAACATGGTCCTGGCGTGCGATGGTGGGATGCTCGAAGTCGGGCATGTCCCGGTTGAGGTGCGTCAGGCAACCACCGAGGACGTGGAGGCCAGAAGCCTCGACGCCCTTTCCGGCTTGAGCCTGGAACAGATCGAGAAACAGGCGATTCGCAGCGCCCTGAGGGCCCATGGGGGCAATCGTGAGCAGGCCGCGAAGATCCTGGGTATTGGCGAGCGGACGCTGTATCGCAAATTGAAGGAATACGGTTTGAAGTGAGAGCGGGCCGGAAAGCAGAAACGCAGTAAATCAGGAAATCAGGAAATCAGGAAATCAGCAAAGCAGAGCAGTGGAGACTGAAACCAGCGCCGTTCCAAATGTTCTGATTTTATGATCTTCTGTGTTCCTGCTTTCGTATCTGCTCTCCTGGTCTTTTGCAGGAACCAACATGCCAACGCCCACAGACGCCCCGGGTCACGCGTGTCGTATAGGCCATGGCTTCGACATCCACCGCCTGGTCGAGGGGCGAGACCTGATCGTGGGCGGTGTGCGGCTTGACCATGGCCTGGGTTGCGATGCTCACTCTGACGGAGACGTGGTCTATCACACGGTCACCGACGCGATTCTTGGTGCCCTCGGACAGGACGACATCGGGACACTCTTCCCGGACGACGACGCGGCATGGCGGGACGCCGATTCGGCTGTGTTCGTCAAAGAAGCAGCGCGCCGAATGAGCAAATCCGGCTTCGCTCTGGTCAACGTCGATCTGACCGTTATTCTCGAAAGGCCAAGGCTGGCGCCCCACCGGGCGGAGGTACGCCGCAACCTGGCCGCGTTGCTGGGTTGCGAACCGGCACGGATCAACGTCAAGGGGCGAACGCACGAGAAACTGGACGCCATAGGTGAGGGCCGGGCCATCGCATGCCACGGTGTCGTCCTCCTGGCACCACGCTTTAGCAGGACGCTGTAAAACTCGGTCGGCGCAAAAACGTGTACCTGAGATTTTCGAAAGTTTCGCCTTCAACGCGTTCGGACTCGATCTGCGAAACGAGAGGGGTAGTTTCAGATTGGGGATTCTTGGGCGAATTCAAGAATCCGGGGTTTTGCAGCGTCCTGTTAGAGCGGTTTCAATCCAACCGTAGCGTCCTGAGTTGACTGCAACTGCGCCTGGCTTTGTCGTGTTGCATCGCCGACCCACTGCGGGGTCGCCTGCTTCGCCCTTCGCGCCAAACTTGTTTCGCCGACACTCAGAACGCTACGATTGGGTCGAAAACGCTCTTACGGAGATCGATGATGTCAAAGTTGAAGCGACGCGTGGCGATGTCGCTGATGGCTCATCCGGACGACTGCGAACTGCTCGCATACGGGACTCTGGCGCTGCTGCGCCAGGCGGGGTGGGAGGTGCACATCGTGACCATGACCCCCGGCGACTGCGGCTCGATGGATCTGGGCCCGATCGAGATCGCCCAGACGCGCCGTGCCGAGGGGGCGAAGGCCGCCAAGGTGATCGGCGCGACCTATACCTGCCTCGAATCGCGAGATCTCTACATCACGTACGACGAGGTGACGCTCCGAAGGGCGTTTGAGGTGACTCGCCATATCGCGCCCACTCTGGTCGTCACGCACAGCCTCACGGATTACATGATGGACCATGAATGCACCGCGAGGATCGCCCGGAACGTCTCCTTCGGCTACGCGGTGCCCAACGCGTGCCCGGGGGCGGTGCCGAAAGGCGCCACGCTACCCTACCTCTACTATGCCGATCCGATCGAGGGAACGGATGTGTACGGCAATCGCGTCGCGCCGGGCACGTACGTGGACATCGGCAAGTCGATCTTTACCAAGGCCA
>CAUZBA010000486.1:0-2816 GCA_963577635.1 Phycisphaerae bacterium | reverse complement strand
CTGGCGATCATCCTCGGCTCCAGCCTCTTCGTGGACGTGACCTCCAAGAGCGGCCTGTTCGGCTACGTCGCGATCAGGCTGACCAAGGCCTCGGGCGGCGACCCGCTCAAGCTGCTCTGGGTCTACGGCATCATGACCGTCGTCTTTTCGGCGGTCCTGAACAACGTCACCGCCATGATCATCGTCGGCTCCCTCTCGGGCGTGTCCCTCGGCAAACTGGGCAAGCGAGATCTCCTGCTGGGCTTCCTGTTCGTCGAGGGCCTGCTGACCAACATCGGCGGTCTGCTGACGCTCATCAGTTCGGTGCCCAACATCATCGTGGGCACCACCGCCGGCATCAGCTTTGTCGAGTTCTTTCTCGCCGCCGGTCCCTTCGTCGCAGTGGCGACCGTGGTCACGATCGTCATCGGCGCGAAGCTCTTCGGCGTCCGGCGTCTGGGCTCCGCCGATGAAAGGGCCGAAGCATCCAGCCTGGTGGCGGGTTTCGACGAGAACGACGGCATCGAGAGTCGCGGCTTCTTCTATTTCGGCGCGTTCATGCTGGTGGCCTTCATCGTCACGATCGCGACCACGTCGGTGCTGCCGGTCGTCAGCGATCTGGGCATGGGCTTCGTGGCCCTGGCTTTCGCGAGCGTGATGCTCCTTCGCTACAAACACGACGTGAATCGGTTCTACCGGGCCCTCGACTGGGACCTGCTGGGCTTTTTCGCGGCCCTTTTTGCCGTGATCAACATCATGGAGCACGCCCAGGTGCTGGGGCTGATCGGCCAGGGCCTCGAAAAGATGATCAGCCTGGGGGACATCGTCGGCACCGGGTCGATCCTGGTGTCTTCCGCGGTGGCCAGCTCGGTGACCGACAACATTCCTCTGGCCGCCATGCTGGCGAAGATCTTCCATACTCTCGAGACGCCGAAGGACTCGACCCTCTGGTGGGCGGTCATCTTCGGGGCGAACCTCGGCGGCAACATCACCCCCATCGGCTCAGCCTCGACGCTGGTGGCGGTTACGATCATCCACAGGTACGAGTTGCCGCTCTCCTTCGGGGCCTTCATCCGCAAGGCGATCCCCTTCGCCGTCCTCCAGATCGCCATCGCGCTCGCGTACGTCCTGATCTTCCTCTGATCAGCAGGAAAAGCGGGCGAAAAGGGGGTGGCGACCAAAGAGCGGGCAGGCCAAATTTCGGGTTGGACCCCGCTTCGCGTTTCTGGATTGTTATTTTAAAGCAAGTGTTGATAAATGCTTATGAAATACCCTGGCGGCGGCCGCAAGGAGCCGATGGGAATTTCACCGGTTCCTGCAATACGACCCTTGACCGTTGCGTAGTAGCAGGTGTAAGCTTCAGGCGCGTGGTGGATGAGAATTGAAGATGTCGTCCGTAAGTTCGCTTCGACAAATCCCTTGCGTCATTCCACGTAAACGGCGTGCAAGCCAGCGCCGTGGTTGTTTTGCGTCCGGTGTGTGGACGCCGCCGCGCGAAAGGAGAAAAACCCCAACCGTCATCGTTGCGCGGTGGCAAACTACGAAAGCGGGGCGGTCGTGAGCCGCCGAACGCAGTGAGTTGCCGGGCAATCCAAAAGATGCCGGGCGGTCTCGAAAAACGCGAGAGATTCTTGCCCAGCCCAGAGGAAAAATCGATGAAGATGTTCAAGACATCAGCATTGAGCGTTCTGGTTCTGGCGGCCATGAGCCTCGGGACATTCCAGACGCAGCAGGCCATGGCGCAGACCGGCGTGACGCCTGTGGGCATCGCCCCCGACATCCGCCACAACCTCGCCGAGCGCATCCTGCAGCGTTGCGCCCATCGCATCAAGCGACTTGCGGTCGCCTGCGCCGATTCCAACGCGGCGATCTCGAATCGTTGCGTCAACGTGATCCGCATGTTGCTGGCCAACGGCCAGGATGTCCTGGCCCGCCGCGTCGCTCGTTTCTGCCTGCAATTGGTCAACAGCCGCACCGACCGGTGCATCAGAGCCATTCAGACTCTTTGCCGAAGATGTCATCTGGCCATGGCCGCTGCGGGAGCGACTCAGGCACAGCTTCTGGATCTTCGCATGCTCTGCGCCCGCGCCATCGACCACGTCGAAGCGTCGAGGCAAAATTGCATCGACGACATTCGGTCTCTGTTTTGATCGACGGCGGGAACTCGGCGTGATCGACTCGTCTGGAGTGAACCCGCTGGCAGCGCGGGCACGGCCGTCGGGAAAGAGCGGAGTCTGACCTCTTGTTGCGGGTCGATCTGCGGCCAATGGCCGTGCGCGCGTCGGGGGGGGCTGATTCCTCAGGTGCTGTTCAAATGCACCGGTTGCTGCCTTTGGCTGCCGATGGGAATTTCCGCGGTTCCTGCAATAATTCCTTGATAGATGCGTAGTACCCGGTGTGTGCTTCCGTCACGTGGTGGGTGAGAATGACGATGCCGTCTGTACGTTTCCCACGACAAGCCCCATACGTCAACCTGCGTGAACGGCGTGCAAGCCTGAGCCGTCGGTGTCGTGTGCGCGGCGCGCGACCGCCGCCTGTGAGGAATGAAAAGAAAACCCCTGCCTCATCCGTTGTGAGTGAAGAAAGCAGGTATTTTCCCGGTGGCTGTGAGCCGCCGAATCCAGTGAGTCGCCGGGCCCTCGTGGTGGAACCAGGCGATCTTGCGAAACGCAAGAAACCCTTGCTCATAGGAATTGATTTGATGAAAGCATTCAAGACATCAGCATTGAGCGTTCTGGTTCTGGCGGCCATGAGCCTCGGGACATTCCAGACGCAGCAGGCCATGGCGCAGACCGGCGTGACGCCTGTGGGCATCGCCCCCGACATCCGCCACAACC
>CAUZBA010000485.1:0-2820 GCA_963577635.1 Phycisphaerae bacterium | reverse complement strand
ACGAAACCTGCCCCGGAGCCCTGAGCCGCTGATCGTCGGGTACACCGGCTTGCCGTGCTCGTGACCCAGCTTCACGAGCTGTTTCGTCGGCATGGTGAACGGCACGTAGCCGCCGCCGATCGACATCAGGTCGAACAGATCGCTCTTGAGCCATTGCTCGATGTCGATGCCGACGTGGCGGCATTTCTCCACCGTCATCGGCACCCGCGCGCTGACGAGGATCGGCCTGCCCCGCCGGTTGCCATGCCTGGTCGCCACTTCGCGCACGCGGCGCTGGAAATCCGTGAGCAGCTTCACCTGCGCGGCCGTCGCCGGCTTGTAGTCGAGGTTGGGTTTGAAGAACATCGGCGAGCGAAAGTAATCGACCTCGTAGCCGTCGATGTCGTAGCGGCCGCAGATGTCGTCGATGACGGCGACAAGATAGTCGCGCACCTCGGCGTGCTCGAAATCCAGCGACGACCACCAGAAACGCGGATCCCGGCCGCGATATTTCGGCTGTTCTTCCCGCGGGCTGATGTGATACTTCGGGTTCTCCCGCTTCCACGCGGCCAATTCGAAGCCGTGGTTCGGAATCGAATCGTGAATGTCGTTGATCCGGTGGGTGTAGAACACCTCGAGGTCGTGCCGGCGGCAGAACTCGACGACCAGCCCCAGTGAATCCCTGCCGGCCTGGCGCAATCCGTCGATGTTGCCCGGCAGCGCCCTGGCCCATTCGGGTTCGACGGGGTATTTCCCGTACACCTCGCCGACCTTCGCGTCGTGGCTGAACATGACCGTCGCGCCGGTGCAATAGAAGACGCTGTCCACCTGCGAGCCGAGCACGGCGTCCATGCGCTGGGCGAGAAAGCCCGCCGGCGTGTGGGCGCCGGGGTTGAACACATCGCAGCCGTCGTTGTTGTAGATGATGCGCCGCTTGCGATTCTTCATCGCCTCGCGCTGGGCGGCCATCTCGGCCGACTCGTGCGGCTCGGCAGCGAGGGCGAGGGCGAGGGAGGTCGCAAGTAAGAGTATGGCCATGATCAGATATCGCATGATTTCGACCTCTTGAGTTCTATGCCGTATGCGCGTCAGGTCGGGCGTGCAGTCCTGCCTGGAGTCAAGCGGCGTCGCGGGAGCTCCGCCCTCCAGGAATATGGTGAAACACGCCCCATTGACGCTGAATCCGGTTTCATCCATCGGCCTTGCCGGTGGATGAAACCGGATTCAGCCCCCGATGTACTTGGCATAAATTCGCCGTGCCACCGTCTGGTCCTCCGTGCCCTTGACGATGGCGCGGCCATCCTTGAAGAGGGTCAGCTCGTAGGCGCTTCCCGCCTCGACGATGTCGGCGCGGACCATGAAGCGGTTGGTCTTTACGCTGCCGTGGTGCTCGAGACGCTCGGCGAGGCGGTTGAAATCGATATTGCCGTCCGATCTTCCGTGGGAGAGCTGGACGGCATTTCTGCCGCAGAGCGTCGTCGTGCCGCCGGCAAGTTTGCCCTCCAAGTACTCGAACCGCCGCTGCCGGCAGCAAGCGCAATTGCCGGTGTCGTACGCCCCCTGCACGGCGAAGCCGGCCTGCGTGTTCGACCAGAGATCGACGTGGACAATGTCGCGGTTCACGGCTGCGAAGTTGCCCGTGAGAATCTTCAGAGCCTCGGCAGCTTCGTGCCCGGCGATGATTCCGATGAGCGGGCCCAGCACCCCGGCGGTATCGCAGGTGGGGTTCAAACCGGGTGGCGGCGCCTGATCGAAGACGCAGCGCAGGCACGGGGTCGCGAACCCCGCGACCTGCCAGGGCGGCAAGTCGGTTGCATCCGAGCCGGCGTGGGGCAGGATGGCCATGGTCATGCCCACGGTGCCCACCGCGCCCCCGTAGACGTAGGGCATTGTGCGTTTCACGGCCCAGTCGTTGACCAAAAATCGGGTCTCGAAGTTGTCGAGCCCGTCCACGAGGACCGTCGGCCCGCCCGCTTCCACCTGCCTGCCCAGCAGCCGGTCGATGTTCGTGTGATTCAGGTCGTCCACGACGGCGACGACGTTCACCTGCGAGTTGATGTGTGCGATTTTTTCCTTAGCCGCTTCAGCCTTCGGCATGCAGCGTTCGACGTCGCGCTCGTCAAAGAGCACCTGGCGCTGGAGGTTCGTGATCTCCACGACGTCACGATCGATGATCAGCAGCCGCCCCACGCCGGCGCGTGCGAGCAAATCAGCCAGAAACGTGCCCAGGGCCCCGCAGCCGATGACCACGGCCGTGCCGTCCCGCAGACGCTCCTGCCCCTCGCGCCCGATCCCGGGCAGGAGCATCTGGCGGTGATAACGGGAGAGGTCGTGCATGAGGGGAGCGAGCGGGCTTTGCCCGCACGTGTTCACGGAACGCGGGCCTCGCCCGCGAGAGTTCAGGGGTTCAGAGTTCAGGGCAGATTTGATCCGGTCGCAATGGATCGCCCGCCTTCTCCGATCCTGAACTTTGAACACTTCTGCGCACGATGCGCAGAAATCACAGCAGAAGAATCTAGCGAGGCTCCGCCTCAAACCAACTCACACGCCTGCCCGAAGAGTCCGGCTGCGCCGGGGAACGCTAATGAGCACTAATGGAACACTGATCCGAAGGCCCTTCGGGCCGAAGGAACCGGTTCATCCCCTCCATTGCATCCTCACGGAGGCTCGGGCCGGCATGCACCCAAGTTTTGGGTTGGCATCGGGGCCGGGCGACTGCTCCCTTTCCGCTCTTAGCGTTTATTAGCGTCCATTAGTGTTCCCCGGCGCAGCCGGCTCCCCGATCGCCCCCGGCGATAACTGGCGCATGCCGCGGGCGAGGCTTTGCTTCCAAACCAACTG
>CAUZBA010000484.1:0-2821 GCA_963577635.1 Phycisphaerae bacterium | reverse complement strand
GACGTGTCGACTGCAACGCTCGAACACCTCGTCGAAACATCGGGCGCGCTGCCCGTGGCCGAGATTGATCCAGACGAATTCTACGTATACAGCTTTCCGGCTTCGATGGAGGTTTCCGCACTCTTTCGGCCACACGGCGCGATCGAGAATGGTCTCGTGCAATCGTTCGAGACCCCCTCCAACACGTTTTACGTTGATAAGCCGAATCGCCTCCTGCTGTTCCTGGGCCACGAACCGAACATGCATTGGCGGAAATTCGCCGACTGCGTCTTTGAAGTGGCCGCGAATGTCGGTGTGACGATGATTTATTTCGTGGGCAGCGTCGGAGGGATGGTACCCCACACACGTGAGCCTCGGCTGTTCAGCGCCGTTTCCGCGTCGCGTCTGAAAGACGACCTCGAAACGTTCGGAGTTCGATTTACCGATTACACGGGTCCGGTCAGCATCGTGACCTACATGATGACCCAGGCAGAACAGCGGAGCATCGGGATGGCCAGTGTGGTCGCCGAGATTCCGGCCTACGTCCACGGCCGCAATCCGCGGTGCATCGCGGCCGTGACACGGCAAATCAGCGCCATCCTGGGCGTGACGGGCGGTCTCGATCCGCTGCGCGATCTTGTGGAGCAATGGGAGAAACGATTGAACGAGGCGGTCGAGGAGCGGCCGGAGCTGGTGTCGCACATACGCAAGCTCGAAGAAGATTATGACAACGAAATATTCGACACGCAGATGGGCGACTTGAAAGACTGGCTCGAGCAGCAGGGCATTCGCGTCGACTGATTGGCCCGGATCAGTCATGAATCATTCGGGTTAAGGTCCATGGCGAAAAAAGAGCGAATCGGCATTCTGACCGGAGGTGGCGACGTGCCGGGGTTGAACTCCGTGATCAAATCGCTGGTCTACCGGAGCACCGCCGAAACCGAATTCGAGGTCGTGGGCATCCGGCGCGGCTGGGAAGGGCTGACTCACGCCACGCCGGGCGAGGGCATCGACGAGAACTACGCGATTGCCCTGGATCGGCAGAACACGCGGATCATCGACCGCACCGGCGGCACCTTCCTGCATACGTCGCGAACCAACCCGTCTCGGCTGGCTGTCGCGACGCTGCCGCCACACGTTCAAAAGAAAGCCGGCCGACTCAAAGAGATTGATAATGGCATCGTCGATGCCACGCCGCTTGTCCTCGAAAACCTTGAGAAACTCGGCGTCAATCACCTGGTCGCGATCGGGGGTGACGACACGCTCAGCTACGCCTCGGTGCTCGACCGGGCAGGCGTCGATATCGTCGCCGTGCCAAAAACGATGGACAACGATGTTCGGAACACCGAGTACTGCATCGGATTTTCGACGGCGATGACCCGTGCAGTCAACGCAATCACTAGGCTGCGCACCACTCTGGGATCACACGAGCGGGTCGGCGTGTTCCGGATGTTCGGTCGCGACGCCGGGTTCACCTCGCTGTACACCGCGTACGTGTCGTCGGTGCGGTGCTGCATTCCCGAATGCAGATTCGACGTCGAGAAACTGATGGATCTGCTCGTCAAGGACAAGAAGAACAACCCCAGCAGTTACGCGATCGTGCTGCTTTCCGAGGGTGCGGCGTGGAACGGGTACAGCATCAATGACTACGGCGCGGCGGACGCGTATGGCCACAAAAAGAAGCGGAACATCGCCGAAGCATTTTCGGACAGGATCAAGGCGGCCAGAGGCGAGGACACCGTGGTGGTTGATCTGACCTATGACCTGCGCAGTGGCGATCCAGACTTCCTGGACAAGATGGTCGCCACAACCTTCGCGACCATGGCGTTCGAATGCATCGGCGACCGCGCCGGCGGCCGCATGATGGCGATTCGCAACGGTTGCTACATCGACACCGACATCCCCGACCCGTCGCTGGGACCGCGCACGGTCGACGTCGAGGCCATGTATGACCGGGAGCGATTTCGCCCGAATTATGAGACGAAGAAGGGCCTGCCGATCTTCATGATGCGGGCGTGATCCGTGTCGGCGTACGCCGACACGACTGATAAGGGAGCGGCGGAACCCAGCAACGCCAAGCACGACCGGCGTGTAGCAACGCCCGGCCCCATAAGGCGACTCTTAATCATCCTTCGCGTGTTCTGCCGATAGGCGATGCAGGCGGACCCATGAAGGTGGTGATTACAAGCAGTGTGGCGTCGGTGCCGGCCGTGGTTGATAGGATCATGGCCGAGGCCCGCGACAAGGGCTACGGCGACTCAACGATTGGAGCCGTGCGCCTGGCTCTCGACGAAGCTATTGCCAACGCGATCCGCCACGGCAACCGCGCGGATGCATCCAAAAACGTTTCGATCGATTATTCAGTAGGCGATGACGCACTGCGCGTCGCCGTCCTCGACGAGGGCAGTGGTTTTGACCCGACGGGTGTCCCGGACCCCAGAGTGAATGAGAATCTGCTTCGCACAAGTGGGCGAGGTTTGCTGCTGATGCGCAGCTACATGGATCAGGTGTACTACAACGATCAGGGGAACTGCGTTGTATTGGTGAAGAGAAAAGACACGTCGCCGGCGCGTATGGATGCTTCTTGAGAGCGCCGTCGCGAGCGACGGAAACCCGTAACATCCAGAAAATTCGACGTGTAGATCACGCCCTGCCTACTGAGGCGAATCTTATTCGCGCGTCGCAAAGTCGCCGTTGCCGGATTCGACATCCGCGTGTGCGGGTGGATTCGCCTGATCAGGCCGTTGGTGTTGATAAGTCAACGGTGCTGGATGTGCTGGGTTCCGTCGCTCGCTCTTCGCTCGCGACGGCGCTGCTTGCCAGCGGCGGGGCCTGCGACGGC
>CAUZBA010000483.1:0-2828 GCA_963577635.1 Phycisphaerae bacterium | reverse complement strand
GGCGGTTCAAGTGGGACGCCGCGCAACCCGACGGCCAGCCGCGCCGCTGCCTGGACACCACGCGGGCCGGACGGATTCTGGATTGGGAGGCGCAAACAGACCTGGAGGAGGGACTGGCGACCACGATCGCATGGTGGCGGGAGCAGGGGGGAGCAGTAACGGGTAACGGGTAACATTTCGCTCATGACTTCAGGGGCGCTTCTGAGCGTTGGAAACTTCGATGGCGTGCATCTGGGGCACCGCGCGATCCTGGCCGAGGCCCGCCGGGCGGCTGACGCCCGGGGCCTGAAAGTGCTGGCCCTTGCCTTTGATCCGCACCCGGCTGGATTTCTGCGGCCCGGTTGCGAGCCGCCGCCGCTCATGACGGCCGACGAGAAGCGGCAGGCCCTGCTGGAGGCGGGCGCCGACGAGGTCCAGTTTCTCACGCCCACTGCGGCGCTGCTGGGCCAGAGTCCGCGGCAGTTCGTCGGCGGCCTCGTCGAGCGGCATCGCATGCGCGCAATAGTCGAAGGCAGCAGCTTCCGTTTCGGCAAGGATCGCGCCGGGGATGTGACGCTTTTGCGGCAGTTGGGCGGACAGTTCGATTTCGACGTCCGCGTCGTCCCGGCCGTGGAGGTGTCCCTGAGCGACCAGATTCTTTCGACCGTCAGCAGCACGCTCGTGCGGTGGTTGCTGGCCTGCGGCCGCGTCCGCGATGCGGCCCGGTGTCTTGGCAATGCGTACCCTCTGGCCGGCGTCGTCGACGAGGGAGCCCGCGAAGGTCGCAAGCTGGGCGTGCCCACGGCGAACCTCGAATCAGGCGCCTTGGGCGCCAAGCTTCTGCCCGCCGATGGTGTGTACGCCGGCCGTGCCCGACTGGAGGAAGGCCGGACGTTTCCGGCGGCGATCAGCATCGGTTGCCGACCCACGCACGCAGGGAAGAGGCGCCTGGTCGAGGCGCACCTGCTGGATTTCCGCGGTGACCTGTACGGTCGGCGGATGTGCATCGAGCCCATGCGCTGGTTGCGAGATCAGCAGGCTTTTGCTTCGGTTGCGATCCTCAAGGCGCAGCTCGAGCGCGATGTCGCCCGGACGCGCCGATTGCACGAACAGAGGTTGCTCGACGGCGATTCCGGCCGCGCATGGTCGTCGTAGAGGAAGCGGAACGAAGGGTCGCGGCATCGCCCATGGATGAATACGAATCCAATGTGACCATCGACGAGGTGGGCCGCCTTCTCGATGGTGCCGACCGTGTCGTCGTCACGACCCATGCCAAGCCGGACGCCGACGCCTTCGGCGCGGTCAAAGGTCTCACCTGCGCCCTGAGGCGTCGTGGGGCCGAGGCCAGGGCGCTGTTCATGGGGCCGGTGCCGGCCAATCTCGCCCAGCTGTGGGCACCGCAGGAATACGCGCTTCTCGAGACGGCGGGCGGAATCGCCGATTGCGACCTGGTCGTGATTGTTGACACCGGGGCCTGGTCGCAAATCTCGAAGCTGCGTGAGGAACTGACGCCGGCGCTGGGGCGCACGCTGATCATCGACCATCATCGAACCGGTAACGTGGAAGCGGCATGGCGGTGGATCGACTCGCGGGCCTCGGCCTGCTGCGAAATGATCGGCCGACTCCTGGACCGCGAGCCGCGCGGGCGCGCTGCGCTCGAGGATCCGACCATCCGCGACGCGCTGTTCGTGGGGCTGGCGGCCGATACGGGCTGGTTTCGTTTTTCCAACACGACGGCCCAGACCCACGAGTGGGCCGCGCGATTTCGGCGCGGCGGCGTCGATCACGCCGACCTATACCGGCGGCTCGAGCAGACGCAGCGTCCTGAGAAGCTCGCCCTGATCAGCCGTGCGCTTTCCAGCCTCGTCTGGGTCGCCGACCAGCGCGGCGCCGTCATGGTCCTGCGCGATCGGGACTTTGCCGAGACCGGCGCCCTGATTGAAGAGACCGAACAGATCATCGACTTGCCGCAGATGGTGGGCTCCGTCGAGGTCGTGGCCCTGGTGACCCAGAGCGGCCCGGAGGATGCCGACGCGGGCGAGCGGGCCGTGCGGCTGAGCTTTCGCAGCAAGCCTGGCGACGGCGCCGTCGACGTGGCCCGCCTGGCAGGGGATTTCGCAGGTGGCGGCCACGTCCGAGCTGCCGGGGCCCGCGTTTGCGGCGCCCTCGAAGAGGTCGTGCAGCGCGTCCAGGACGCGGTGGCGCGGGCTCTGAGGCCATGAGATAGCGCGCAGCCTGATTTCAGTAAAGCTCTTAGGTTTTTACGTTGTAACTTCTGCGCATCCCGGCGGGCCAGGACGCAGAAGTCTGAGATCCGCCTCGTTGCGGCCCAGAGAATCGTCCTCGTCGTCGTCGCCCTCGATCGGGCCTATCCGAGGACGAGCACGATTGCGGGCCCCGGCCGCGCCAGGGCGCTCCCTGAGAGCCCCGACGCCGTCCCCGGCCGCCCCGACGGCCTCCCGGAAACTGTGGAAAACCTTGCGGGGCTGCGGCATGGTCGAAGCCGAAGCAGGATGGAGATAAAAATTTTGATTTCTCTAAGAACATGTCAACTCCCTGTTTACGTCTCCAGATGGCCCATAGACCCAAGATTTGCTAAAGATCCTGGTTGCAACCCCAAGATATAGGGGTACAGTGGTAAATCCCTGGCTGACGCCATGGGGTTCGCAGCGGCAGGAGCACAGGCAGACCTGGGGCGGACTTAAGAAGACAGTAGTGGCAAGGTAGCAGCAGGCCTGACGCGGATGGCCCCGCGGCGGCCTGCCCGCATCTGCGAACGGGTCGCCTCGATCAGGGCGAGACCAAGGCCATCTGCGTCGAACGCTCGCCGTCAGGGTGCAGACGCCAGG
>CAUZBA010000482.1:0-2849 GCA_963577635.1 Phycisphaerae bacterium | reverse complement strand
TCGGAAGCATGCCGCATCACGATGGGCGCTTCGGCATCCGGTTGATGCAGCGTCGTGATCTGATTAACCGCTTTTAATACACCATCGCGGTGGCGTCTTCGACCGCCTCGACGACTTGCCGCACATGGAAGGGCTTCTTCAGATAGCCGTCGAATCCCCTGGTCAGCAACTGCTGCGCCTGGCCGTCGGTGAGTTTGCCGCTCATGGCGATCACCTTGGCGAGCTGGAGGTCCGGGTTGGCCCGTACGAGCTTCAGGACCACCTCGCCGTTCAAATCACCGAGGTGCATGTCCAGAAGGATGATGTGTGGCCTGAATTTTTCGCATTCCACGCCGGCGGCGAAACCGCTGTGGGCCGTGTGAACTTCGTAGTTCGCCTGCTCGGTCAGAACCTTTTCGACGACATCCACGGTATCTGATTCGTCGTCGACCATCAGGATCCGGGTCCTGCCGCTCTGGAGGCCCTCAAGGGGAATGTTGTGCGCCTTCATGAATCGGATCAGGGAATTCAGCGGAATTCGCCGGTCCTTCGACCCGGGAATCCTGTAACCCCGCAATTGTCCTGAATCGAACCATTTGCTGACGGTTCGCGGGGCCACATTACAGATTTTCGCTACCTCTCCTGTCGTGAGGATATCTTTTTCACGAGGCATGTTGGATGGTCCTTTCTCTTTGTACTCCGGACCGAATTTAGTGGATGAAGTCAGCCATAGTGTCATCGACCATCGCCACAACCCCCTTAACCCGGACGACTCGTGAAGCGAGTCCGCCTCATGAATTTTTTTACATTCAGAAGTCGACATCCGCCCATAACACGGCGCGGGCCACGATGTCATCTGATGCTTTAAATCAGGGGCGGATCGAGTTGATTCAACCCCCGGAAACCGGAGGAATCAGAGCCAATTCGTCACCGGCCGATAACTCGTGGCTTTCGGCGGTGTAACTCTGGTTCACGGCCACCGCCAGGTTGCCGCGCAAGGATGCCACATCCGGAAACTGTTGAGCCAGCGCGTCCAGAGCGTCGGCCACCGTCGCCCGGTCGGGCAAGTCCAGCGAGAGTTGCCGCTTTCCGACCTGCGCGGCCAGCGACGCGAACATGAGGATTCGAATCGTCATATGTCGAGACGCATCCGCGGAGCTGCGGCACCGCAGACGAATGGCAGGAACGGCACCGATGTCCCCCGTGGCACCTGACCATCCTGCAGCGGGAGCCGGACGAAACCGTCGGCCGCAGCCGTGTGCATCAGGTCGCCCGATCCGTGCCAGGTGATGACCTCCGCCCGCGACGGGCCGCACAGCCTCGCGGCACGGAACACTTCTCTTTTGGCCTGCGCGTCCACGGCGTCGGCCAGCGTCACGCTTCGCCACCCAAGCGTGGTCGGATCGGTCTCGGCGCCCATCATCTTGAGCAGAAGCGGCCAGACGAATAGATGCGCAGTCGCAAGAACACTCACGGGATTTCCGGGAAGGCCGAGCACGACTGTGGCGGCGCCCTGCGACGCCGCGGTGACCACCAGCAACGGCTTTCCCGGCCGGATCGCCACGCCGTGCAGCACGGTCCGACACCCCAGTGATTGCCAGGCGTCCGGCAAGCAATCGCGCTGTCCGGCGCTGACCCCTCCCGTGGTGATGACACATTGCGCCTGCGACAGGGCCTCACGCGCCGCGGCCACCGTGTGATCGGCCTCGTCGACGACATGCCGCTGCATCACCAGTTCGGCCCCGGCGGCCTTGAGAAACGCGGCCATCATCGGGCCGTTGGAATTTCGGATCTGCTGCGGATCGAGTTGTTCGGTAACCACCTCGGCCGGCCGCAATTCGTCGCCCGTGGTCAAGAGTGCCACACGCGGTGCCGCGGCCACGCACAGTGTCGCGGCGCCGACCGTCGCCGCGACGGCAAGGTGGTGCGGACCGAGCAACGTGCCCGCGCTGAGAACCACCTGACCGACCCGGGCGTCCGCCGCCCGGCGGTGCACGTTGAACCACGCATCAACCGATGCGACCGAAAACGTTGCCACGGCGCCGTCTGCGTCCGGACCGATGTCGGCCTGTTCGACCGGAATCACGGCGTCGGCGCCCTCGGGCAACGGCGCCCCGGTGGCGATCCGCATCACGGTGCCCGGCACCAGGGATCGGTGACCCGATTCGGGTGATGCACCGGCCGCAGCCGCACCGCGAATCGGCCAGCGAGCTGATGTCAGCGAGCCGCTGAGGACGGCGAACCCATCCATCGTCGAACGATCGAACGGCGGTTGATCCCGATCGGCCACGACGTCCCGGCGCAGGACGCAACCCAACGCCTCGGACAATGGTACGTTGCGGGTTCCCAGCGCCGTCGCGCGATCAAGAATGCGCTGCAGGGCCTCGTCGTAACCTGGAAGCGATGGTCGCCGCATCGAGCCAAGTGTAACCGGGTGCAAATCGGCCTCAAAACTGTACGCATCGCCTTTACATCCACGGCATCACATCTAGACTCGTGTCATGCTCAAGGCGGTCGTGTTCGATTTTGACGGCGTGATCGTGGATTCCGAACCGCTCCACTATGAGGCGTTCGTGTCGGTAGCGCGCGAATTCGGGCTTGACTTCAGCTATGACGAATACGCGCGAATGTATATCGGGTACGACGATCGTGACGCGTTCCGCGCCATGCTGGTCGAAGCCGGTAATCGTGACGCCGACGAGAAACGCATTTCCGATCTGGGACAGCAGAAGCACGAGGTATTCGTTCATGCCGTAGAGCGCGGCGTCCGCGTGTTTCCGGGGGTCCGTAGTCTGATCGAGAACGTTTCGGCCTCGATGCCCATGGCCATCGCCAGCGGGGCCACACGTCGCGACATCGATCTAATCCTC
>CAUZBA010000481.1:0-2855 GCA_963577635.1 Phycisphaerae bacterium | reverse complement strand
GCCCGATCTACTGATAGGAAATTTGATTCCGCGTGGGGCGCGTGGGTGGCCTGGGGGTGAGGGGTTATCTGACGCACGCCCGCTATCCGGCCATATTGACTTATGAATGCGTGCTCGCTCGTGCCATCATGCACGATGATTTAGTCACTGCGCCAGAAGTGCGATCGCCTCGGCTCGGATCTTCGTGAGGTCGAGGCCGGGGTCGTAAGAGTCCGGCCGATCCCAGAAGTAATCCGTGTCGACCCACTTGAAGTCGCCAAAGAATTTTGGATCGACCGAATGCTTCAACCTGGCAAGCCACAGGGCCGCCTTCGCGGTCTGCTCTTTCTTCTCCAGGCTGCCCGCCGCGCTGATCACGCTTGTCTCCAGAGTCCGGAGGATCCGGTAGTCCAGGATACCCTCGCGCGCCCCTTCCCACCCCACGGTCGGCATGGGGCCGTCCGGGGTCGGCAGAACGAACTCATTCGTCTGCAACGCGTTCCAGGTTCCATCGGGCCGGATGCAGGATTCTTTCTGGTGCGTGTAAGCCCATGCGAAGCAGCCCTTGGCGCCCACCGCCCAGGTGAAAAGACCCCAGTAGTAACGTTGGAGCTTGGGGTTCGTCCCTCGCACGCCGCAGTGATATTGCCATATCGCCGCGCCTCGCTTCCTGGCGTATTCGTGCAACGGCGTCGTGATACCGCCCGCGATCGTTTCGGGCACTTCGATGCCGTTGTCCGGATGGATCACCCAGACGTCGAACGCGTCGCCCAGGCCCGACCAGGCTGAAATGGCGCTCAGTGCCGTCACGTGTCGCATGCCGGCGGCCCGAGCGCGAGCCAGGGACGTCATGCATTCTTCCCTGTTTTCAGGCGAGGGCTCATCCGGTCCGTACAGCAGGAATTCTGTCCCGTCGATTTCGGCAATGGGCTTATCTGCGCAACCGGTCAACAGCATGGCCGGCATGCGATCCAAACCGTGTTTCTGCATGAGGCGGAACAGGTTGACCTGCTCGTTCCGGCCGGTCGCATGCGTGTAAACGGAAACGGTGTTCATGCCGTGCTCGGCCATGTCCCGCAGATACATGTTCTGGTATTTCGGGCTGCCGTATTCCGGCGGCACACGGCTGATGGTGTAGTACATCCCGAAGGGGATATCCGCCGGAGGCAGGTCCAGAGCGACCACCTGGAATTCATAGTCGTTCGTCCGTCCGGCATCCTCCTCGGACGTGTGAATGACGAGCTTGTGCTCGCCCGGTGGCAGGTCGGCCTTGAACCGCACCGCCCACAAACCGGTCGGCTCGCATTGCTTCGCGGTCGGCATGTAATAGGCCCGGAGATTCCACTTGCCATAGACCTTCTTCGGGTAGCACTTGACGATAAAGACTTGGGCGTCTACCTCGTCGGGCGCATCGACTCGGCAGGCGGACGCATTGCCCACGACAAAGGTGTGATACTCGCCGGCCGGGACGATCGCCGCAGTGGAGACCGCCGTGGGGTCGTGCAGCCACGACAGCGGCGTGACCCATACCTTGTTGCCGCCCATCAATGCCAGAAGGGCGGCTGTCGTCATTTCTAGCACCATGGATTTGCTCCGATCATCGCAATGATAGGAAATTTGATTCCGCGTGGGGCGCGTGGGGCGCGTGGGTGTCCTGGGGGTGAGGGGTTAGGGGAGAGGGGGCGGTTTCTATGCTCATCGTGGTCCTCCAAAATGCCCCTTCCGATCGGCTGCGGTACGCATCTGGCCTATTTCGCGGCCTCACAGGCCCCGGAGAGCCCCGGAGACTGTCCGCGAGACGTCCAAGGGCACTCTAGCGCCCCGATCCCGGCTTTGGTCAAGGTCGAGATTCAGCACCAGAGCGGCCGCTTCAGGAGGGGTCCCATGGCAGCTCGGGCTGGTCGAGATCCTCGCGGTGGGCGTGTTCGAGGAAGTCGAGGTCGATCTCGTAGGTGATGCCGGAGGCGATTGCGGGGTCGGGCTCCGGGATCGAGCGAGCTGGCCGGTATGGGCGTGGGGCCTTGGGCGGGGCGCGGGATCGTGAGTCACGCCACGGCTCATCTTCGATCTGCCAGAGGCCCCAGTATGCCGCCAGGAACGGATTTGGGCGACGAGTTCAGGTTCGATACGGCCAGCGTCGAGCAGCAGGCGGAAGACGTTGTTCTCCCAGATTCGGAGGAATGGTTCGTGGGTGAGGTTCGCGGGGATGGGATGGAATCGACCGTCGGGCGTGAACGCGCCGTCGGTGACCAGGCCGTGGATGTGGGGATGGAAGTGCATGAGCGTGCCAAAGGGCTGGATGGCCAGAACGCCGCCGGGGGTGGCGTCGTCGCCAAGCAGGCCACGGTAGGTCTGGAGGATGGACTGCCAGGCGAGGCCCGGCAGTTCGTGGAACAGGTCGCGGTGGTAGCGGAAGAAGATGCGCAGGCGTTTGGAGACAGTCCAGACGAACTGGCGATGCGGCACGTTGAGGCAGACATCTTCGGCGACATGCATACCGAACAGGAGCGTGCGCTTCTGGGAGCAACTCGGGCAGATGCACCGCTGCTTGCATGAGAAGGCGACGAAGAACTCATGGTGGCAGTCAGCACAGCGGACACGGGCTAAGCCGTGCTGGAGGTCGCCGCACCTGAGAAAGTGACGGACGGCCTTGTCATAGACCGGTCGCCAGTGGCCGAACTTTCGGGCATAGCGGTGGGCGTAGACGGCCCGGAAGTCGTCGAAGTGTTCCCGTATGAGCCGGTGGAAATCGGATTCGACTGGCTGACGCGGGCGGTAGACGCCGGATGAGGTGTGCAGGAGGCAGGCCAAACAGGTCCCCTTCTCGGGATCGAGGCGCCTCCTTTCGGCAACTTTATTAGGAATATGTTTGGTAT
>CAUZBA010000480.1:0-2863 GCA_963577635.1 Phycisphaerae bacterium | reverse complement strand
ATCCGTGCGTCCTGACACTGATCGCCGTGTCGGTCCTGATTCTGCTCCTGACCGTGGTGGTGCCCCAATTCGCCGAAATGTTCATCATGATGGATGCGCCGCTGCCGGCTTCAACGAAATTCATCGTCGCCATCGGCGAAAGCCTGACGGCGTACTGGTGGGCATTCGGCGGCACCCTGATCGCCGCCATCGCGGGCACGATGTTCTGGCTCAGGACCGAGCGCGGCCGTCACGCGAAGGATACGGCCTGCATTCGCGCGCCGATGTTCGGTCGGATCGTCCGCAGCATCTCGACGGCGCGCATCGCACGTTTCATGGGCATCCTGCTCGGCAGTCATCTGCCGCTTCTGGAATCTCTGAACCTGCTTCGCCAGTCCACAGCGAACGTGCACTACCGGGGTCTGATCAACAGGGCCGAGGATGCCGTCATCAAGGGTGAACCGGTCAGCAGCGGATTCTCCGACGCCACGCTGATCACGCCATCGGTCTACCAGGCGATGCGCAGCGGCGAGGCGAGCGGGCGGATGGCGCCGTCGCTGATACAGATCGCTGATTTCATGGACGAGGAAAACGAGGTCATCGTTCGGTCACTCGGCAGCATCGTCGAGCCGTTGATCCTGGTCTTCCTCGGCGTCATCGTCGGACTGGTCGCCATGAGCATGTTTACACCGCTGTTCGACATGACCGCGGCGTCCGGAGGCGGCCCATGAGCCGGTTGCGACCGCAGAGCCACAGCCCGGTGGGTATTGACGTCGGCGGGCGCTCGATCAGCGCGGTGCAATTGCACGGCACACAACGCGATCGGCGCGTGTCGGCGGCCGTCCGCCTGCCACGCTCGCGGCCCGGTGCGCCGCTGGATTCTCACGAGGTCGCGCGGCTACGCGACGTTCTGGCTCGCCAGGCGTTTACGGGAAACCTGGTGGTCCTGGCCGTTCCGAGCCACCAGTTGATGACCGCGGTCATGCAGTTGCCGCCCCGAGATTCGGGAGCGCCGGTCGATCAGATCGCGATGACCGAACTGGCCCGCACCTACAACGTCTCGATGCAGTCATTCGAAATGTCCACGTGGGATCTGCCCTCACCGGAGCACGTCAACCGGGCCGCCCTGCTCCTGGCCGTCGGCTTCGCGCACGAGGAAGCCGATGCACTGTTTGATCTGTTCCGTGAGTCCGGAATGCGTATCGCCGCGCTGGACATGAAGGCCTGGGCGATCGCCCGCGCGGCCGGACCGATCATCGCGAGCGGGACCGGGATCACCGCAATGCTCGACCTGGAATGGGACGCCGCCGTCCTAGCGCTGTTTTACCGCGGCGTCGTCCTCTACGACCGAACGATGAACGAATCGGGATTCAAGCAGCTTCATGCCGCCCTGACCGAAGTCGTGGAAGATGACGCGTTGCTCATGGACTACCTGCTGGACACCGTCGGGCTCCAACCGTCGACCGAGGGCATCGCACAGGCCGGTCTGATCAATGCCCGACGCCGGATGGCCGGACATTTCGAAGCGATCGTCAAGGACGTGGACGAGTCGCTGCGTTATGCCTCCCGCCAGTACCCCGATGCGCCATTCGAAAAGCTGCTCCTGGTGGGCGACGCCGCGTCGATTCCCGGTCTGGGTGACCACCTTACAACCGTTCTGAACGTCGAAGTCTGCACGCTTGCGACGAGCGACGTGGTGAAGTGCGACGCGTCACTGCTGCATGCCTGCGACAATCCGACGCTTCTGCCGGCCGTGGGGCTGGCCATGGCCGACGAAAGGAAGGCGGCATGAGCGGCGTGAACGGCGTCAATCTCGCACCCGCGTGGCGCCGAACGGCGACTCGGCGCGCCCGGCGCTGCCGAGTCTGGCTCGCCGGCTGCGCCGCGTACGGAGCGATGCTCGTCGTGGCGTACGGTGTCTGCTACGGCCAGTGGCACGCGGCGGGCGCCCAGGTGCACGACGAGGTGGCCGACGCCGCCCGACGGATCGATGAAACGGGAAAAGCCATCGCGTTAACTGCGACGAAGCTCACCGAATCCCGTCTGGCCCTGCGTGTCAACCGCATCTTGAGTGACCGGCCCGACTGGAGCGTGGTCCTGCAGCTGGTGGCCTCGACGCTCGGCGACGACCTGGTCCTGCGCGAGTGCAAGCTGGTCGCGGCGGCCCCGGGCGCCGGTGGCGCGGACGACGCGCCGGACGCTCCGCGACGCGAGCTGATCCTGCACCTGCGCGGATTCGCTCGGTCGCAGGCTTCGATTTCGCAATACACGCTGCGGCTTGAGCAGACGTCTCTTTTCGGCAAGGTGACGGTGGTGGAAACCAGGCGGAAACCGTTCATGACGTCCGAGTCGGTCGCGTTCAGCCTGGCGTGTTCTATCCAGGGAGCGACTGCGGCGCCATGAGCGACAAGACCACGAGCGCGATGTTTCATTTCTGGCCCGTCGACCTGGGCGGCTCGGCGACGTGCCTCGTCCTGACGGCGATCGTCTACGTCATCGGCATCCAGCCTTTGATCGACCGGCGCGCCGAGGCCGCCGAAGCCCGCGACCGCCTCGACACTCATCGCCAGACCGAACTGCAACTGAACACCAAGCGCCAGAAGCTGATGCAGCGTCTGGCCACGGTCCGCGCGGCCCTGCCGGGATCCAGCGTCGAGCTGCAATCGGTGCGGCATTTGAATCAGAGGCTCGACAATCTCATCCAGCTCGCCCGGCAATTCGGCATGTCCATCGATCAGGTCCGCCCCGGCCTCAGTGCTTCGGGTCCTCACTTCCGCAAGACCACGATCCACTTGATTGCCAAGGGCGAATTCGGCAGCTGCGTGAAATTCCTCCGCGAAACGCACCTGCGGTTGCGCGACACGTCCGTGATCGATTTCGAGAT
>CAUZBA010000479.1:0-2864 GCA_963577635.1 Phycisphaerae bacterium | reverse complement strand
TCATGCGTGCCAGGACGTCCGGCGCCACCGGAGCGCCGGCCGACAGGATCCGGCGCACGGTCGGCAAGCGCTCTCCGTGCGTTTCGCAGAATCGCCCGACGGCATTCCAGATCGCCGGCGAGCCGAACGACTGCGTCACCTGCCATTCACGCGCCGCCGCGAGGATATTTCGCGGGTCGACCCGTGCCGGTCGCGTGGGGTCCATGTCGGGAATTACCGTCGTGACACCCATCGCACAATTGAACAGGCCGAACAGCGGGAACCCGGGCAAATCGATGTCGCCTGGCTGAATCTTGTAGCGGTCGCGGATCTGTTCCACCTGCATGTCGAAATTTCCATGACGATAGAGGACCCCCTTGGGTGGCCCTGTGCTGCCGGTCGTGAAAATGATTGCCGCCGGGTCATCGGCCCGCGTAGTTGGCAAGCGGACATCCTGATTATTGGTGTCGCGCAACTCGTCGATCGTTGTGCCACCCCACCACCAACGGCGGCCTACCGTGACGTGCTGACTCGCGTGGGCAAAGCGGCGCCCCATCAACGTGCGCACCGCGTGCACGAGCGGAATCCCCACGAATCCCTCCGGCCGCACCTCGTCCAGACAGCGGAGCAGACTGCGGCGACCCATCCCAGGATCGATCAGCACCGCCACCGCTCCTGACTTGAGCACCGCAAACGTGAGTGCGATGAAATCGATGCTGGGTGGCACCATCAGGGCCAGCCTCATCCCTGGCGTGACCCCCATCCGGACCAGACCAGCCGCCAGGCGATTCGTGTCCTCTTCCAACTGGGCAAAGGAAACCTGGTCGTACTGTCGTTTCCCCTGACCTTTTCGGCCTCGAGGCATGACAATCGCCACCGCGGCGGGCATTCGTTCCGCCATGGCCGACAGACGCTGGCCGACGTTGACGGATTCGCCGGTGGAGGTGGAACTGGCCATAGGATGCGCGTTCAACGGCGGTTGCGGAATGGTAGCATCGTCATTCGTCAATTTCTTTCCTCGACCAGCCGCACCACGTGGTCGACGACCGCCGCTCCTACATCGACGTCCAATGTGCGGACCAGCGCCTTCCATCCAGGTACCGCATTCACCTCCAACACGTAATGGACGCCATCTTGCCCCGGCAACACGTCGACACCGGCTATCGACGCCCCGACGCAATCGGCCGCCCGTAGCGCCGTTTGCCGGAGATTATCGTCCACCTCCCATGGCTCGGCGACCGCGCCTCGACTGATATTCGTTCTCCAGTCGTCAGGATTACATCGCCGCATGCCCCACACCTGCCGGCCCAACACAAACAGTCTCAGATCGCATCCGTCGTGTGATATGAACCGCTGTAGATAGATCACCGCGCCGATCTGGGCCAGGGCCTTGAAGGCTCGCAAAGCGATGGCTTCGTCGCTGACTCGGGTGATGCCGCGTCCTTCGCCGCCAAACAAGGGTTTGACAACCACATCGCCACCCAGATGCTCAAAAGCGGTCATCGCCTCGTCGATCGTCTGGCAGGCAAACGTCGCCGGCACGGTCAAGCCGGTTGCCTGCAACCGCGCCGTGGCCAGGTACTTGTCAACCGCTACTTCGATCGCTCGTGGAGGATTCACGACGACCGTTCCGCTCGCCTCCAGCTGAGCCAGCGCATCCATACGAAACACAACCTGTTCCAGCGATCCGGGGGGCATCGTGCGGACCAGGATGGCGTCGAATTCACGCAGGGATTTTCGCTCAGACGAAACATCGCACGCGTCGTCCTGGACCGCCGAAGTCAGGCTGCTGAACGGCAATGGCACCATCTCGTGCACCGCTCGCGCCGCGCGTCGCAAATCGCGAAAGTACCAACTGTCGGAAGAGCCAAGGACGGCGATGCGCATCGGATGGTGTTAATCACTCACGAAATGAGTCGTTATGGGAATCAGATGCTGGATGCTGGATGCTGGCTCCGCCTCGGAAGCAGTAACCCCGCTCCTCGTTCCCCGCTCCTGGCTTCACGCTCCACCAAACGACGCCTCCAACACATCCGGCCGCAGTTCGCCAAATTCAAAACAGCTACCCGTTTCCAGGTTATTTAGCGACACCCACGCCGGGCTGAATAAGTGCGGGTCGATGGCGTAAAAATCATGATCATACCGAGCGAAAATCGTGGCGAACGGTTCGCCATAGTCGCGCGAAGCGCTGCTGGGAACGCGTTCCCCGATCGCTTCCAGCGAGGCATCGTCGCCGCGGACCCACAGTGTCACCCGGGCCCCGTACAACACTGCGTCGTTCGTGCGGCCGATCCCGTCCAGGTCTTCGCTCGCGACCGGCGGCAAGGGCGCGACGCCGTAACCGCTCACGAGTCGACTCAGATGGAACCCCAACTCGTGCAGCTTGTGGCAAGCGGTTTCCACTGACCGTGCTACGACCTGCAGGGTGCCCGCCTGGCTGGCGGTCCGCGCGACCAGCAGCGTTAACTTGTCGGGCGGCACCCGGCAGGCAGCGGCGATGTCCACGCAAACTTCAGCGGGGGGCAGCTGGGATGTTTCCAGCACTCCCACCGCGACGTCCGGTTGTTCCAGGTGGCCGATATCTTCGAACAAATCTTCACGCCCCGCAGCGGCACGCATGGGACCGGATCCCATCCCGAAAAAGTTTTCGCCCGTAATCTGCCAGCCCGCGTACTGAGCGGCCATGCAGGCGGCCACGGGATGGTCCGTTGCCACGGCAACCGCCGGTCCCGACCAGATCCGCGGATCGCCCGACACCAATTCGACCGTGCCCAAATCCGCCATACAGACGGACGCCAATCCGAGCCCTGCGGCCAGACCGCCACCGGCCGCCACTCCACAGTCGATGATCCGCGTCCCAGCTTCGCCGGTCGTCACCTCGATCC
>CAUZBA010000478.1:0-2870 GCA_963577635.1 Phycisphaerae bacterium | reverse complement strand
CGACAAACCGTCTATCGCGGGTTCTTCCGCGCTGACGATCGACACGCATACAGACAGCGTGCATACGGTTAGAACAGCACCTTGGAGCCATTTCAACAGGAACATAGTGCGGGTCCTTGTAGCAGGTACCGGGGGAAAGTCACCTGTAATTGACAAACAATCGCACCTGCTCGAGTGTTGTCGTTTCATCAGAACCGGTGCAACCCTGGCCCATCGCCACTTCGAGGATGTTCTGCCCGATCTTCAAGGGCGGGGCGCCGAGTTGGTAGCGGATCATGAATGATGAGGTAGGAACCGTTGATCTGCCGGGATCCAGGCTGATGCGTTCACCACCGTCCAGGCGCTGACCGTTGAACGTGATCGACAGCATCTTCTCGCTCTGGGACCCTGCCGGATTTGTTTCAAGCGACAGATTCCCGCCGAAACCGATCAGGTCCCACCAGTTCCAGGGGCCTGTCAGTTCCAATTCCAGAAGCAGGCTCAGGATATTGTCGGCCCGTGCAGCCGCCTCGACATCGTCACCGATCCGCAGCGCGATTTCCTGCGGGGAGCCCGGCTTGAGCACCCGCGGCAGGGGTGGGTCGCCGGCGATGAAATGATAATGATGATTCACCGGATCATCGGTTTGGTACAGCTTGTCCTTGCCGGCTACTGCCTTCGGATCGCCGATCTCGTACAGGCACGCATAGCTCTGCCGCCGGACATCTTCCAGCTCCTCGCCGGTCTTGTATTCAAAGGGTGTCCCGAAGTTCCAGGTATAGATCCCGTTCGCGCCCATCTGGTACCACCTGGACGCCAGGGCGCGTGCCTTGAACAGCGGCGGGCCTTTGCCGATGCTGAGGCAGGGGTACACCGGCACGCCGTACGGGCGGGCCAACTCGACGAGTTCCTGCAGATCCAGGGTAAAAGGCGCGTAGCCGCCGCCGAGGATCAGGATGTCGACCAGGTCCTGCTCAAGCCACTGCTCAATGTCGAGGCCGATGTTTCGCGACTTTGCGATCGTGTCCGGTACCCGAGCAGCATTGATGATGGCCCGTCCCCGGCGTGATGCCGCCTGATCCGTCAGGTCCCGGATTTCACGCATGAGGGAGGTCATGATTTGCACCTGCTGCTGCGTCACCGGCTCACCGCGCATCGTTGGGCCAAACTGCACCGGGTGGCGAATGTAATCGATCTCGAAACCGTCGATGTCATAGCGCCCGGCCACCTCCTCGAAGATCTCGAGCTTGCGCTGCCGGCATACTTCATGGGTCATGTCCTTGGCGGTGACGTAGAGCTTCTTGTCCGACAGCATCCCGTCGGTGTCCACCAGAAGTTCGCGATGCTCCTTCTTCCATAGAGAAAGCCAACCTGCAATAAAACTGTCGTGCACGTCATTCATGCGCATGTGCGCCCACGACTCCATGCCGTGCTCATGCGCGAAGTCGGTGATGATCTGGACAGGGCACTGACCCTGTTGTGCAAGGGCCTTGATGTTCGGCCCAACGTTCGGCCAATAAGGCGGGTCCTGGCCGTGGGCGTCGGCACCGTAGATCGGCTGTACTTTGCTGTCGTACACCGGTGCGTCGGCTTCGATGACCGAGAAGGAGATCGTGTCCACCTGCGTGTCCGGCAGGGGTCGCAGACGGCCCTTGAGAAAGCCCTGTGGCGTGTCGGCGTCCTCGCGATCCAGTTCGTAAATGTCATCGTTGTAGATGACCCGCCGCTGTCGGCCGACGGCCTTCATCCGCGTTTTTTTCTGCGGCGACCAGTTGGCCTGTGCGTTCGCATCGTTCATTGGTGTTCCTTTAACACAATGGGTCCACGCCACTTGGCCGGCCCATCATCGTTGCTCGCAGCCACGGTGTCGAGCAGAGCAAGATCATAACCGGGTCGTTCTTGCCGGCCAAGACGAACTCGCCGTCATGATGCTTCTACTGCGAGTCCTGCGACCTCACAGGAACCGACCGTGATTCACGGATACCCACCTGCGTCGGGGACGAAAGTTAATGGGATTGCGTCACCCATCATTTGCGTCCTGCGCACCTGTGATTGTCGATTGAACAGCCCATCCCAGATCGCGTATCCTCACACGCATGACCGTCCGCGCCATCGCCCTTGGTTTGCTTGGCGCCTGCTTTGTCTGCGGGTTCACGTATTTCAATGACGTGGTTATGCGCCAGTCGGCGTTTGTGGGCAACTACATTCCGATCGGGATCTTCGGCGGGCTGATGCTGCTGATTATGGTGGTGAATCCACTGCTCGCCCGGGTCGGCATGCGGTTCTCCGGCGGTGAACTGACGGTCATGCTGGCGTTGACGCTTGCGGCCGCGTGCGTGCCCGGGCCGGGGTTGATGCGTGCGTTTACCGCGACGCAAATCCTGCCGCATCACTACAACCGCATTGCGCCCGGCTGGCAGGCGCAGGGTGTGCTGGACATGGCCCCCAGGCAGATGCTCGCGGATGTCAACGATCGCAGTGAAGACCGGGTTCTAGGCGGGTTTATACGCGGTTTGCCCCGGTCGCAGGGTCGGCAGCACATTGGTGTTGCCGACGTGCCCTGGACCGCCTGGGTGCGCATGCTGGCCTACTGGATGCCACTGATCCTTTCGCTGTGGGTTGCTTTCATCGGCCTGGCGCTGGTCGTGCATCAGCAGTGGTCTGATCACGAGAAACTGCCCTATCCGATTGCGAGCTTCGTGCACTCGATGTTGCCGACGGAAAGCGGTGCGTTCAGTTCGGTGTTCACAAGTCGGCTGTTCTGGTTTGGGGCGGTTGCGGTTCTGCTGATTCACCTGAACAATTTCGCCAGCGTCAGCTTTCCCGAACGCATGGTTGAGATCTCGCGAACTTTTGACCTGATGAGTTTGGGTCAGCTGTTCCCGACGTTT